>JANLRI010000586.1:0-8124 GCA_031361565.1 Betaproteobacteria bacterium
CACCGCAATTGACTTTGCCGAACCACAACCGATTTAAACTCCTGGCCCACTAACTTGTCGGAGAGCCCTTGGCGGACGACTTCAACTTCTGGTAATTCTGGCATTGCCCAACTTTCAGATAAATGGCTTTCAAGAGCGTAGTTTAGTGAGGTTTGTCGCCTCTGGTCGGACTCCAGTCAAATAGCGAGTTGCCCTGGGCCTCACTTGGCCCTACTATTTGGGTGAACGTCGAGCAAGCCGCGTCCGGAGCGTGCTACTTTGAGTCCGCTAGTTCCTTTTAACGGCTCTTTTCGCAAATGAGTGCGCCTATGAGAAATCTTCTCAGTCAAAAATTTCGATACGTTGTTTTAAGCAGTTTGCTGCTGCTGGGTGCTGCTTGCCCGCTACAAGCTCAAGCCCAAGCCATTGCTTCGAGCGAGGCGGAGGTAGGCGGGCCTATTCCAGAACGCCAGTTAACGGCCCAGATTATGTTCCAGGTCTTGGCGGCAGAGGTGGCCGCACAGCGTGGCCAATTTGCGAGCGCTGCGCGCACTTATTTTGAAATGGCGAGAGATACACGTGATCCTCGCATGGCCCAACGGGCTACCGAGCTCGCCTTGGCGGGTCGGGCACTTGAGCAAGCGCTGCCTGCCGCTCAATTGTGGTTTGAGCTTGCTCCAAATTCCACCGCCGCTGCGCAGACCATGGAAGCGCTTTGGTTGAGCTCAGGCAAGCTTAGTGACGCGGAGCCACTGCTTGTCAAGCGCCTGATTCAGGCTCGTAAAGACAAAACGGTGGCAGGCGCCTATCAGCAAATCATCAGGGTGCTTCCCAACATGCCGGACAAGAAGGGTGCGTTTGCCATGTTGCAGCGCCTTTCCAAGGAAGATTTGAATATTCCTGAGGCTAGGCTGGCCTTGGCCACGGCGGCACTCCAAGCTGAGCTGCCGGACAAAGCGGTGCAGGAGGCGAGAGCAGCTGTTCGGCTCGCACCGACGAACGAAGAGGTGGTAATTGGTGCTGCGCGTCTGCTCTCCGCCAGCCCGACCGCTTTGGACGAGGCGATCGAAATTCTCGCGGCTGCGATCAAACGCCAGCCCAAGGCACTTGAGGTTTACTTCACTTTGGGGCGCTTGCAGTTGCAAAAAGGGCAGACTGTCCAAGCCCAACAGACCTTCGAGTCCGCACTTCAAAAAGAGCCGGAGAGTCCTACGCTGATGTTGGCCCTAGCGCAGATCGCCTATCAGGGTAAGGATTTCAACTCGGCGGAAAAGTACTTACTTCGATTGATCAATTTGCCCCCGTCTGTGCAGCGCGACAACAGCTTAGCGTTTTCGTTTTTAGGGCAAATCTCGGAAGACCGGAAGGATGAAACCAAGGCGCAAGAGTGGTATGCCAAGGTAGGTCCTGGCGATCAGTACATTAACGCGGTGTCGCGGCGCGCTATTTTGATGTCGAAATCTGGTCAGCTCGAAGAAGGCCGCGCGCTTCTGAAGAGTGTCGAGTCTACTGGAAATCGTGAGCGCATCGCGTTGACCAGTGCCGAGGCGCAGATACTGAGCCAAGCCAAACGATTGGATGAAGCCTTTAAGGTACTCGATGATGCTGTTCAAAACACTCGCAATACGCCCGATCATTTATACGAACATGCCTTAGCCGCCGAAAAGATCAATAAGTTGGATGTGATGGAGCAAAGTTTGCGTCGTCTCATCGAACTCAGGCCGGATGCAGCCCACGCGTACAACGCCCTCGGTTACAGTTTTGCGGATCGTAATCTGCGACTTCCGGAGGCCCGAGATCTGATCACCAAGGCGGTCGAACTCAAGCCGGAGGATCCGCATATTCTCGATAGCATGGGCTGGGTTCTGTATCGTCAGGGTGATCTCGACAAGGCTCGCGAATACCTCGAAAAAGCCCTGAAAATCAGCCCGGAAGTGGACGTTCTGGTTCACCTCGGGGAGGTTCTTTGGACGCAAGGCCGGCAAAGTGCTGCTTTGAAGTATTGGCAAGACGCCCGCAAGCTCGAGCCAGACAATGACTCCCTGAAAGAAACCCTTACGCGGTTGAAGGTTAATTTGTAGTGCTTCGACGTGTTTCTTTGAGCAGGGCGTGGGTTGGCTGTGTTTTTAGCGGAATTTTAAGCCTGGTCTATAGCCTAGCCTTTAGTCAATTATTGCTTTTGGCGGGATGTGCCCAAACCCGCTTGCCAACGACTCCACTTGAATCGCCTTCTGATGTCGCCTCACACGGGCAGTGGGCTGGCCGCTTTGCGGTCAAAGTCGACCGAGTTACGGTTGCAGAAACACAATCCACCCAACAGGACAGCGCTCAAGGGGGCTTTAACCTTCAGAGTACCCCCCAGGGCACGACCTTAGAACTCAACACGCCACTTGGGCAGACGATCGCGGTGGTCCGTTCGAGTCCCGGACTGGCTACCTTGTCCCTTGCCGATGGCAAGCAGTACGAGGCGACCAATTCTCAGGATTTGCTAGAAGGCCAACTTGGCTGGAGACTTCCAATCGATCGTCTGCCAAGGGCGCTTGCGGCGCTAAACTCAGACACAAATCTGGCGGCGAACAAGTCTCAGGTGATCGCCGAGAGTCTTGGTCGAGACTGGACGGCACAGCTGACAACCCTCGAAGGAGATCGTAGCCGCTTGGTCCTAACCTGGCAGGGTCTCTCAAGAAATGTGACAAAGCTTGTACTAACCTTGATAATCGACCCTCAAGTTGGCGTGAGCACCAACTTGCGGCGATAATAGCGAAATGCTGACTGCGATACGTTATTGTCCGGCGCCCGCCAAGCTGAATCTTTTTCTGCATGTGACGGGACAACGCCCTGATGGTTATCACACCATCGAAACGGTCTTCGATTTCATCGATTTGGCCGATACCCTCCATTTCAAGCTCCGCAATGACGGTGTGATCTTGCTCAAAACGCCCACGCCTGGCGTGCCGCCTGAGCTCGACCTGACGGTTCGAGCGGCTCGGGCGCTCGCGATTGAGACTAGCTGTGAGCTTGGTGTGGAGATTAATATCGAGAAACTGATTCCAATAGGTGGCGGGCTAGGTGGGGGAAGCTCGAATGCCGCGTCCACATTGTTAGCCTTGAACCGCCTTTGGGGCCTCAACCTCTCAGTAGCGAAACTGGCCGGCATCGGACTAAAGCTGGGTGCCGACGTGCCGGTTTTTGTGCGCGGCCAGCCCGCCCATGCGACCGGAATCGGTGAAAAGCTATCGCCATTAAAGCTACCGATCCAACACTACGTACTGATTTCCCCTCCTGCTGCCGTACCCACCGGCGAGATTTTCGGTGCTCCCGAATTGACACGGGACTCAAAACCAATCACAATCTTGGGTTCCTCACGAAGCGAATGGTTTGCTTCGGGGCGAAACGACATGCAGCCCGTAGTGGTTGCCCGTTATCCTCAAGTGGGCGTGGCTATTGAGGCACTAGATCGTGCTTCGGCGGCTGTTTCCAAGTTGATCAGCAAATCGGCAAATGCTAAAGCAGCAGGAGTCGATGTGAAGTCGGCCAGTGCTAAAAGCGCAGGAGCTGACCTCAAGCCAGCCCTTGCTAAAAATGCAGGAGCTGATGCTAAATCAGCAGTTGCTTTATCAGCGGCGCGAATGAGTGGTTCTGGAGCATGCGTTTTTCTTCCGGTAGCAAGTGCGGAGATTGCTGAAATGGTTGCTGAGCAGGCGAGAAAAGCTGATGCAGGCGATGTCATTGTGGCGAGATCCCTACCCGTTCATCCGTTGCGTGATTGGTCTACAGGGCGCTAGCGAACTATTTCGCACCTGTGATCAAATATTTTTAAGTAGCTGTTGGGGAGTCGCCAAGTTGGTTAAGGCACCGGATTTTGATTCCGGCATGCGAAGGTTCGAATCCTTCCTCCCCAGCCAAAATATTCAGTTCGTCTCCAGCCACGGTTGAGAAAATGCTACAAACTACAGTCGGTCACAACGGTAATCGAAGCGCCGACATTCTCACCCACGAAGGGCCTGTCATATTTACGGGCAGTGCTATCCCTCAGCTCGCTGCAGAAGTTGCCAAAAATCTGGGCATTCCGGTCGGTAAGGCGACGGTTGGTCGCTTTTCGGATGGCGAGATCATGGTCGAGATCCTCGAAAATGTGCGCGGTCGCGATGTCTATGTCTTGCAATCCACTTGTGCACCGGCAAACGACCACATCATGGAAGTCATGATCATGGTCGACGCGCTCAAACGCGCTTCCGCTGGTCGTATCACCGCGGCTCTGCCCTACTTTGGCTATGCTCGCCAGGACCGTCGTGTGCGCTCCATGCGCGTGGCGATCAGCGCCAAAGTGGTCGCCAATATGCTCCAAATCGCTGGGGTTGATCGTGTGTTGACGATGGATCTGCATGCCGATCAAATCCAGGGCTTCTTTGACGTGCCAGTAGACAACATCTACGCCGCGCCTCTCCTGCTCGCCGACATTCACAAGCAGCAGTTTGAGAACTTGATGATCGTGTCGCCCGATGTGGGTGGTGTGGTTCGCGCACGCGCACTGGCCAAACGTCTCGATTGCGATCTTGCCATTATCGATAAACGTCGCCCAAAAGCCAACGTCTCAGAAGTGATGAACATTATTGGCGATGTCGCCGGCCGCACCTGCGTCATCATGGACGATATGGTTGATACGGCCAATACGCTGGTTAAAGCTGCCGCCGCACTTAAGGAGCATGGTGCAACTAGAGTGTTGGCCTATTGCACCCACGCCGTGTTATCGGGGGGCGCTGTAGGTCGTGTGGCGGACTCGCCTTTGGACGAGTTGGTTGTGACCGATACCATCCCTCTTCCTCGTGATGCCAAAAACTCGGAAAAGGTGCGGGTGTTGTCGAGCGCCCAACTTTTGGCAGAGACCATCGCTCGGATCAACCGCGCGGATTCTGTCTCTTCTTTGTTCGTCGATTAATTTTTTAGCGCCGAGTTCACGCCGAACCTTCGGTGGGTGCTTGGCATATTGTCACCGTCGGTGTCTCTGGTCGCGGAGCTAGACGTTTTTAGGAGAATACGATGAAAATCGTCGCTGTTTCGAGAAAAGTACAAGGGTCGGGTGCGAGCCGCCGACTCCGTAGTTCCGCCAAAGTTCCTGGCATTGTGTACGGTGGCACCGTCACGCCTAGCATGATCGAAATCGATCACAACCCGCTCTATCACGCACTTCGCGTCGAAGCTTTCCACTCTTCAATTTTGGATATGGAACTGGACGGCAAAGTAGAAAAGGTATTGCTCCGTGATGTGCAATGGCACCCCTACCGTCCTCTGATTCAGCACATTGACTTTCAGCGCATTGCCGCTGACCGTAAGATCACAATGCGTGTGCCTTTGCACTTCTTGAATCAAGAGAACTCGCCTGCGGTGAAGTTGTCTGCGGCCATCATTTCGCACATCGTGTCCGAAATCGTTGTTTCTTGCCTGCCTGCAAACTTGCCAGAATTCGTGAGCGTTGATTTGGCAAACCTGGAAGTTGGTAAGCCCTTGCATATTAAGGATATTTCCTTGCCTGAAGGCGTTACCGCTGTGGCAACCGGTAATCCTGTGATTGTGACGGCCTCGGTTAAAGGTGGTGGCGAAGAAGAGCCGGCCCCCGCTGCTGCACCCGCTGCTGCTGCTGCCCCGGCCGCTGCTGCAAAGAAAGACGACAAGAAGTAATAGCACTTCGGTCTTCTTTGAAACCCGCTTGGAAAACTCCTCGCGGGTTTTTTTTACGCCAATTCGTCCTTAACGCAGTGAATCAGGGAGTGAGGCAAGGCGTCCTCAGCCACTTCGATGGTTTCTACGCCCGTTTTTAAGGTCCGCGAAATTCTGTAGCAAAACCCGTCCGCCACGGCTCGTGGCGTTTTCTTGGCGTGGCTCGCAAACAAATGCTCAACGGCTGTTTGGTCCGCGGAGCACAAGCTGGCGAGAGCCACTTGGCCTCGGCTCTTAATTCTGGAGCCCAGGCCCCCTAGACCTGCCAGACCGCCAAGTCGTTCAATGGTGAGTAAGTCCATGGCTTAAAACATAAATTAAAGTGGGCTAACCGTATCAACCTTAACACCCCACCTCGCGCCAAGCATTGTCGATCACACTAAACAGGGGTTGATCGCCAGGAAACAGAGTCGTGGCCTGGCGACGCGTGCGATTGGCAAAAGCCTTTATTTTCATATTGGGCTGCACGGGTAAATCAGTAAGCGCTGCGTACCAAATCTTACCCGCCTTCTCCCAACTCTTGCCGCCTAATGCATTGGCAGCTTTGGAGAATGCGAGATTGGCGATACCGCTGCTTTCATGCGGATCCATACCGCTTCGATACTGAGAATAGTGCGTAGGTTGGCGCGATAGACAATGCTTGCCCGCTGGGTTGACCATGTCACGCAAACAGGTGTATCCCCGGGCAAGCGCACCGGGCCCCATGATGTCCTTGCCGATCAGCCAGTCGGCCTGACTGACATTTTGGTTGCCCCGCCATTGGCGAAACATCGAAGCGAACACATCGGACATACTTTCATTAAGCCCTCCTGCCTCATTGGTATAGATGAATTGGGCACTAAATTCAGTGACACCGTGGGTGAGCTCGTGAGCGATCACGTCGTTAGATTTCGTGAAATCAACAAAGATATTACCGTCGCCATCGCCGTAGGTCATTTGTGTACCGTTCCAGAAGGCGTTGTTGTAGTCGACACTAAAGTGAATGGATGACATCAAGGTCTTGCCGGCGTTGTCCACCGAATTGCGGCCAAACACTGTCTGATAGAAGTCCGCAACGGCGCGAGTTTCCGTCAAAGCTCGTCGCGCGGTGAGGTCCGTAGTATTTGCGGGCAAAGGTGTACCAGGTAGGGTCGTCCCATGCGCGCAGTCGTAAGCTGTAATCGCCGGGGAGCTTATGGGAGGCGCTCCTCTTGCAAGCATGGTACGGGCGGCCACGGCGACTTTCCCATGGGCCGTTCGACCTATGCGCCATTGTTTCTCGAACAGTGCCGCATCTGCAAACGACTTACGTTCGCTCGCCGACAGCTTTTTGTCTCGAGCGAAACGATCAAGGACATTTGAAGGAATAATGAAGCACGGGCAATGCATTACAGCTCCTCGTCTAAACTAGGGTGATGTTTGATGTTTGATCGATAACTTAGCAAAGTTCTTGATGGAGCACGTCACTCTCCGATCCTTTTTAAAACATCATCCTCCAAGACGAGGATGACCTCTCAAAAAAATCAATGGCAATTCGCTTAATTACAGGTCTCGGCAATATTGGCAAGGAATACGAGGACACGCGCCACAACGCCGGGTTCTGGTTCGTGGATGAAGTGGCCCGTGCTCAAGGTGTGACGCTGGCGCGGGAGGCTAAATTTTTTGGTGCGGCGGCCAAGACCAATATCGCGGGGCACCCGGTATGGTTACTCAAGCCCTCCACGTTTATGAATCGTTCCGGCCAATCGCTTGCCGCGCTCGCTAATTTCTACCGTATTCTTCCTGAAGAGATCCTCATTGTTCATGACGAGCTGGACCTACTGCCTGGTCAGGTGAAAATGAAGAAGGGCGGAGGCCACGCGGGGCACAATGGCCTGAAAGACATTCAGGCCAAACTGGGGACCACAGATTTTTGGAGAATGCGACTCGGAATCGGTCATCCCCGTACCCTCAATTTGAGCCAGGAAGTTGTCGACTTCGTTCTGCACGCCCCGAGCCGCAGTGATCGGCAAGTCATCGATGAGTGCATCGCGCACGCCCTGCCTTGTCTGCCAGATTTTATCGCCGGACAAATGGAGATAGGGGTCATGAAACTTCATCGAAGGTAAAAAATTTGTTAAATGTCGGCTGTGATGTGCCGACTGTCGGCTTTGCGCTTGCGTACAGGAAGCGCAGCTTGTAGCAAGAGCTAAGGTCTTCTAGATTCGGGAAATTCTCGAAACAAACAAGACAATGAACATGCTCGATGCATCCCTTTCAAATGCCAGTGCCGTTGCGATTCCGTTTGCAAGGTTCCAGGAGCGTCACATTGCCTTTGCGGGAACGTCGGCGGAGTTTGCAGTGAATTCGCGCTGGCTTGTGATTGAGGATTCGAGCCTAATGCTCAAGGCTGCCGGCATGCTTAAAGCTGGAAGCATCGTATTGCCGTATGGCATCGCAACGGGGTTT
>JANLRI010000154.1:0-5415 GCA_031361565.1 Betaproteobacteria bacterium
CCCGCCCACCAAGAATCAGGAAGGGAACGGCCAGGAAGCGAAGTAACGCCGCATGCGAGCCCACAATCCGGCCAGACCAGTAGGCACGAACATCAAGAACATGATGAGCAGGAACCCATAAATGAGGCTGGAAAGGATATCAAGCGTGACACCGTTCTTGGCCGGATCAAGCTGGATTCCGGGGATGTGCTGCAAGATTCCCTTTGATGAGTCGATGACGTCCTTCAAGACCGCAACCGCAACCGCGCCAAGCACCGAGCCGTACACACTTCCTACGCCACCGATCACGATCATCACGATGAACAAGATCGAAAAGTCAAGTGCAAACGAAGCTGGCTGCACGGTGCCCAAGTAACTGGCATAGACCGCGCCGGCGAGAGCAGCAAAGCCACCGGAGATGGCAAACGCCCACGTCTTGGTGTACATCTGACGAACGCCGATGATTTCGGCGGAAAGATCACGGTCACGAACAGCCATCATGGCTCGCCCTTGACGTCCACGAAGAATGTTGCGACCCAAAATAATGGCTACCAATGCCACGCCCCAAGCCAACCAAAAATATGCGGCGGTAGATGTCGGAAAAAAGTGGTCGAAAAAGTTCGAATCGGATCCGTCTTTGAACAAGATGGTTTTGCCCGGCCAAACGGTGAGCGAGAACGCCGGAAGATCATTGCGGGGAGCAGCATCGCCACCGGTCAACGAGGTCCAGTTTTTGGCCACATGTTGCGCACCGACCACTAGCAAGATAGAAACCATGGCGAGGTAATTGCCACGAAGCCGCAAGGCAAACGGTCCAATCACGGCACCAATAACCGCACCCAGCACCGCGGCAATGATCAACCAGAGCACGCTCGGAATGTGGTGACCAAAAGGCTTGAGATCAACACCGAAATATCCGGTTGAATAAGCGCCCAAGGCAATAAACCCGGAGTGGCCCAGAGAAACCTGGCCGGTGTTACCGATCAGCAAGTTCATGCCAATGGCACCAATGCAATACACTGCAGCCAAAATGCCGACGTACAGCCACTTCTCGTTTAGCGGCAAACCTGGAAGCAACGCATGAGGCAAATGGAGCTTGCCCACACCAATCCACGAGAACCCAACCGGTGCGCTAACCAGCAACAACGCAAACAAACTGAGCCCAACCTTGGAACCCAACGTACGAAAGCGCCGATGTTCCTGGGCATAGTTCACCACGAGTGGATTCGCGAGATCGCGCTTCGCCCAAAACACCAAACCAGCGGCCACAAAGGCCAAGGCCAACAGCGTCAATAATCCACCCGACATCAAACTCTCCGAACTTCTTTAGTACCAAACAACCCTGCAGGACGAACCAGCAGAACAATGATCATGAGCACAAACGGGGCAACTTGGTAGAAATCGTGGCCCAGGTGCAACACATCATGCACTTGGGAGTCATACGTTGCGAACAGGTTCCAAACGATGCCAATAATCAAGCCGCCAAGAACCGCCCCGCCTGGTGAGTCAACGCCACCAAGCACAATGGCTGGAAAGCCAAGGAACGCAATGGCCGCCAAGCTCGGGCTCACCTGCGGACTGTTACTTCCCGCTCCACTTGCCAGCAGCACACCAGCGAGGGCAGCAAGCGCTGCAGAGATCGCCCACGAAGCACCGAAAATCACACTCGGGCTAATGCCCTGAGCAATAGCTGCTTCCTGGTCATAAGCCGTGGCCTTCATGGCCGTCCCGAGCTTGGAACGCTGGAACACGAAGAAAAACAACACGGTGATTACGCTGACCGCACCGAGGGTGACCAAGTCAATTTGGCTGATCCGAACCGGGCCAAAGTCAACCCAGGGCTTTTGTGAGTCAAACGGTGTATCCAGACTCACGCCGATGGTGTTCCACACCGCAATCATGAACTGGCCCAGGATGATGGCAACACCGAGGGTGGCCATGATGACGGCAAACACTGGCTGGCCACGAAACCGTCGAACGACAAGACGCTCGATGAGCCAGCCCAAACCAGCCAGGATGACCATGGATATTAAACCAGCGACAAACAAGGGAAGACGCAGCAACGATGGCGGGTTAACGAACTTGATGCCCTCAATTGGTCCGCTCAACCAGTACGCCACATAGGCCCCCAGGGTGAGTAACGCTCCTTGGGCGAAATTCAAGGTGTGGGTGGCACGATAAATAATTACGTAACCGAGGGCGATCAGAGCGATGATCCCGCCGAAGGAAATTCCGGCAACTAAGCCGTTAAGAAACTGGCTCACGAAGTGGCCTCCTGCGTAGCGTCGATTAAGGGGACCTGCAGTGCGCCGAGTAAATCGGCACCGGGAAGAGTCAAGCCACTACTGGAAAGCACGGCCCGGCATCGAGCCAAGCCATAACGTCGGCGAATTGGACCAGCTACACCGTGACCAGCCGACAGCAACGCGAACCCGGCCACGAGTGCCATGGCCAAAGCAACCAGAACGCGAACCACGTCGTTTCCGCTCGCCGTGACGGCAAACATAACCAGTACGGCCAGGGCGGCAACGAGCCCACCAAGACGAAGCACATTCTTTCGGCGGCCTGCAATGACGTTGCCAACAGGCTTGCGTTTCAGGCCCTTCGTCAACGCGAATTTCTTGAGACCCGTCGCACGAGCAACCTGGGCATCGGTATCAGCAGAAACACGAGCAAGCCACAGAGGGTTGGCATGAACAATGGTTGGTTGTACTTGACGTAACGCCTGCTGTGGAGTTGCCCTACCCCGGAAATGCAGAACCGATCCACTGAGCAATGGTCCGGCCACAGCCAAGGCATGTTCGGTGGCATCAGCGATAGAAAGCAGCGAGCAAAGTGCATCAGTTTTTTTCAACCCAAAACGGTTTGCCAGACCCTGAGCCTGCGCGATCACTGAGCCGTGCGACGCGCCGATCAATCCATTGGTTCGTGCTTGCGCGCTTCCTTGCAGCAAAGCCACAGACGAAGTCCATCCTGCAGCCGACCCATCAGCCCCGAGTTGGATGACCGTCATCGTTCGATCTTGGTCAGCTCGATCTAAGCGTTCAAGGTCCCTTAGTCCTCGCGTGGCATCAACGATGAGCATCCGCACCGAAGGTACATCACTGCGAGATTCGTCGATCTTGTCGAACTGCTCTTGGTCACCAACGATCACTGCAACCGCCGCTGAAGCTTTGACCTTGGCAACAACCTCGGCTGCTCCAAGGGCGGGATCAAGAGCGAGTACAACCGCCCCAATGCCTTGCGCCCCCAACTCGGCGGCCAAGAACAACGGACCGTCTTCGGCGATAACTGCCACAACTTCCCCGGTCTTTACGCCACGGGCACTGAGGCCACTACCAATCGCTGCGGCCTTTTCCTGAAGCTGCCCAAGGGTGACGTCATTCCATTTACCCTGGCGATAAAATCGCAAAGCAACCGCATTGGGAGTCGCAGTTGCTCGCTGAACCAGCAGCCCAGGAAGAGTCTCAGCACTCATGCGCTTGCCCCCAGGTATGCCTCAATCACGCGGGGGTCAGACTTGATCTCTTTCGGTAGTCCTTCGGCAATTTTCTGGCCGAAATCGAGCACCATGATCCGATCAGCCACATCCATCACCATGTGCATGTCGTGCTCAATCAACACAATCGAGATGCCAAGTTCGTTCTTAATTTCCAAGATGTAGCGCGCCATATCTTCGGTCTCGGTGGCGTTCATACCAGCAACGGGCTCATCGAGGAGCAGCAACTTTGGCTCCATACACAACGCACGTGCCAGTTCCATCCGCTTCTGCACACCGTATGGCAACATACCAACGGGCATACCGCGGTAGACATCGAGGTCAAGCAATTCCATGACCGATTCCACATGCTCGCGGTGCACAATCTCTTGACGTTTCGCCACGCCGCTGAATGCCAACCCGGCGAGGAAACCACCCTTCATCAAATGATGGCGGCCCAGCATGAGGTTCGAGACCACATCAAGGTTTTTGAACAGACCAATATTCTGGAATGTTCGAGCGATGCCCTGTTTCACCGTGAATGGCGGCGTGGTGCCGATCAGCTCCACCCCATCGATTTTGATCGAACCTTCTTGCGGGGAATACACGGCATTGAGGCAATTAAGAATCGAAGTTTTACCGGCACCGTTGGGGCCAATAATGGCAAACAACTCACCCCGTTGCACTTCAAAAGCCACAGCATTGATGGCGGTTACGCCACCGAAACGCATGGTGATGTCTTTTACAACGACCAGTGGTTTTTGATCGGCGAACCGTGCATCAGAACCAAGCTTGTCGTTAAGTCCGAGGACCGTCATTCCGTCTCCCGCTTACGCCGATAGGACTTCAAATCTCGGAACGACGTGTGCGCAGACTCGCCTCCGAGGTAGAGCGCTTGCACTTCAGGATCGACCAGCAAATCTGCTGACTTTCCTTCTTTGGCAATGTGGCCAGTTTCCATGACGTAGCCATAGTCAGAATTTTTGAGCGCCATCGTGGCGTTTTGTTCAACAATCAACACCGAGGTACCAAGCGCATTGATTTCTCGAACGATCTCGAAAATTTGCTCCACAATCAGCGGAGCCAAGCCCAAAGAAGGCTCATCAAGTAACAACAACCGCGGGTTGGCCATCAACGCACGGGCAATAGCCAACATTTGTTGCTCGCCGCCAGACATGTATCCAGCAATTTGCTTATGTCGTTCTTGGAGCCGTGGAAACAATTCCATGACTCGCTCGTAAGACGTAGCAATTCCCGCTTTGTCTTTCCGAGTGTAAGCACCAGTTTTGAGATTTTCATCAACGCTGAGCTCAGCAAAAATTCGGCGACCCTCCATAACTTGGGCCATGCCCCCACGCACCAGCGAGGAAGCATCGGCTCCTGTTACATCGGCACCATCGAAGCGAACTACACCGGATGTGACCTTCCCTCCGTGATAACCAAGAAGCCCAGAAACGGCCCTGAGCATGGTGGTTTTTCCAGCGCCGTTGGCGCCAAGAATGGCTACAACACCACCGGTGGGTACACGAAGGCTTACGCCACGCAGCACCTGTATTGCCCCGCCGTAGACGACTTCAGCGTTTTCTACCGCCAAAATGTCGCCTACGGAGGGGCTAACAGAAGTTGCGGGCTGGGGCGCGGTTAGGTTGGCCACAGTCCTGAATTTCTTAGTAGAGGTTTGTTAGGGATGTAACGGTTTAGTTGGACTTTGCAAGTGCTGATTCGTAAGGCTTGATCAACTTGAGAGCACCGCGGGTTGAGATATCGATGCTGTAAATGTTGGTCTGGCTTGAAGCAATGCGCTTTGCTGGTTCTACATAGTTCCAGGCTGGGTAGATGCCTTCAAAGTTCACCGGGCCTAAGGATCCAAGAGCCTTTAGCATTCCCGGTTTGCTCAAGTCGCCCAGGGAGACGGCCTTGTTCAGCAGGGCAACAACACCAATGGCATTGGCGTATCC
>JANLRI010000285.1:0-5767 GCA_031361565.1 Betaproteobacteria bacterium
CAATGGGCATGTTGCCCACCATGAAAGTCCTAGGCGAAGGCCTTTTGCTTGAGCCCTATTTGCAAAGCGTTGCTCTGGCCGGTCGCTTGGTTGAAAAGCTCGGGAGCGCGGCGCAGAAGAAAACCATTTTGCCCAAGGTGATGGAGGGCACTTTAAAATTGGCCCTAGCCTACTCGGAGCTTCAATCGCGCTACGATCTCTCTGATGTTCAATCCACCGCCAAACCCGACGGCGCTGGCTATGTATTGAACGGCGAGAAGATTATGGTAATCCATGGTCCGCATGCCGATCATTTTGTAGTGAGCGCAAGAACCTCGGGCGCGGCAAACGACCCCATCGGTATCAGCCTTTTTGTGGTTGCTGCCAATGCTCCTGGCGTTTCACTCAAAACAGAGCGCACGGTCGATAATCAACGCTCGGCCGACGTGTCGTTCAAGAATGTCAAACTTGGAGCCGACGCTCTGTTAGGCAAAGCGGGCGAAGGTTTCGAGGCCTTGGACGAAGCGATTGATTTTGCCGGCGTTTTGCTCTGTGGCGAAGGTGTGGGCGCGATGGACGCCGCCAATGCCATGACCTTGGAATACCTCAAGAACCGCAAGCAGTTCGGTGTGAACATTGGTAGCTTCCAGGTGCTGCAACATCGCATGGTTGACATGACGATTGTGACTCGGCAGGCGGACTCTCTGAGCCTTTTAGCTGCCAACGCGGTTGACCAGTTTGCGCGTGGAGAGATCACGGCTCGTGAACGTCGTCATACGGTCGCGGCCGCTCGGGTGAAGCTCGCCGACGCCTGCCGCCAAGTGGGCCAAGAAGCTATTCAATTGCACGGTGGGATGGGCATGACCCAGGAGATGAAGGTGAGTCATACGTTCAAGCGCTTAACGATGATTTCGCAGGCGTTCGGCGATGCGGATCACTTCTTGGAGCGGTTTGCGGCGAACGATTGAGTAAAGTGAAAACAGCACCCGCTGTTTTCACCGTGATCCTATTGGGGAGGGCGCGAACTTAGCGTCGTCTAAGGCAAGATGCTTTGCTCAAAATCATAAACAGCGTCGAAGCCCATCATGCGCGTGAGCGCTTTAAAGTCAGCGTGCGGCAGTGGTAGGGTGACGCCATCCTGGCCGGGAAGCATGGCGGCGTAGGTGCTTTGCATCGCCTGCACGACGGTGAGTAGAGTGGTGACGGGATAAATCGCCAAACGGTAACCGATGTCAAGTAGTTGAGCCCGGGGCAGGACGGGCGTGCGTCCGCCCTCGACGCAATTGACCAACATTGGTTTTCCCAGCTCGAGACCTAGCGCTCCGATGGCACGCATTTCGACCTCGGTTTCGGGGGACTCTACAAAAAGCACGTCGGCCCCGGCCGCAGAAAAAGCGCGGGCGCGATCCAAAGCCGCGTCCAGGCCAAGCGTGGTGCGAGCATCGGTGCGGGCCACAATCAGAAAATTAGGGTCTTGCTTAGCGACCACTGCGGCGCGAATTTTGAGGAGGGCATCGTCTAAGGCAATGACTCGTCTGCCCAGGGTATGACCGCATTTTTTAGGGAACTCCTGGTCTTCCAACTGTATGCCTGCTGCGCCGGCCGCTTCGTAACCGCGCACCGCCTGGTGAACATTCAGGGGCCCGCCATAGCCCGTGTCGCCGTCACAAATAATAGGGAGGTGGCTATTGGCGCATAGGCGCTGCACAATCGCCAGCATTTCAGTATATGAAGCGATGCCTGCGTCGGGCAGGCCGTAGGCCGAGGCTACGCTGCCAAAACCCGTCATGTACAGGCAGTCGAAATCGAAGCTGCTGGCGACTCGTGCAGACACCATGTCAAAAATGCCTGGCGCGGCGGTGAGGCGCGTTGCATCGTTCAGGCTTTTGCGAAGACTGGCTCGCTTGACACTTGCGCTGATTTGCTGGCTAAGCACAGGGAAACTCAGCGTTTGATAGGGGGCAGTAGTGTTCGCGGGGTTTGTCATGGTGATCTTGCGAGAAACTTATTCGGGTTGGATGCCAGCCGCTTTCACGACGCGTGCCCATCTAAGAGAGTCTTCTTGAATGATTTTGGCGAACTGCTCAGAGGTGTTGCCGACTGGAATTCCGCCCTGGCGATCAATAAGATCTTTAACGCTCGCCTCAGCAAGTACCGCCGACACGTCGGTTTGTATCTTATCGACGATGCTTTTAGGCACCGCGCGCGGCGCAATCAGTCCGTACCAAACTACACTAGAGGCTGCAGCAAACCCCGCCTCAGTCATGGTCGGGACATCGGGCAAGGCGGAATGACGCTTGTCGGAGCCCACCGTGAGGACCTTGAGTTTGCCGGCCCGGTGATGCTGAATTACGGTGAGCATCGAGGTAAAGCCAATATCGGTATGCCCACCGAGCATATCGCCCATGAGTTGAGCGCCACCTTTATAGGGCACATAAGTCATCTTCCCGCCCGTTTCTTGACTGAACAGCTCGCCCGAAAGCCTAGTGACCTTTTCGCTCGAACCATAGGTGTTTTTACCGTCATTCGCCTTCAGCTTGATCACCAATTCTTGAGCCGTGTTCACGCCCATTTGAGGGGTCACCACCATCGCAATCGGGGAGTACGCCACCAGGCTAACTGGGACAAAGTCTTTGACCGGATCAAACGGCATACTTTTGTTGAAGAAGGCATTGACGGTGTGTGAGCCGACCACGAGAGCCAGGGTGTGACCGTCTGGTGCGCTCTTGCCGACGGAGTCGGTGCCAATGACCCCATCCGCTCCGGCCTTGTTTTCAACAATGACTGATTTTCCCCAACGGTTGCTCAAGCGCTCAGCAAGCAACCTCGCCAGTTGATCCGTACCGCCACCTGCGCCATAGGGCACGACGATTCGCACGGGCTTGTCGGGAAAGCCCTGGGCTCGGGCAGAGTCGACCGCGCAAAGAAATAGCGCCGTCAGTGATAAAACACTGAGCGAGAATTTAGAAAGTGCCAGCGAATACGGTGACAATGTATAAGGTGACAATGTATAAGGTGAAAATGCAGACGGTTTCAATGTGGATTGTGGCCGCGAGCAAGGTGACGAAGCGGCGAACGCCCGAGCGACCAGGGCGGCCACTTGCCTCACGCGCGGACCATCGGCAGATAAGTCTTGTCTTCTTGTTGGTCGCGTTCAAACTTGATAAATTCGTAATATCCACATTTGGATTTATTGGGATATTCGCGACACACACTCGGACGACCTTCGTAGACCGTGCAACGACGTTCCGTGGTATCAAAGAAGCGGCAGATGTTGCCGTACACCTCATCCTTTTGCTGGCGCAAAATGCGCTCGGTTTTGTCGTACATACGAGTGTACTTGCGCGCCACCTCTTGGCTAGTCATGCCAAGGTGTTTGGCTAATCGATCTACGTCGCTGTCTTTAACTTCAATGCGCGGATAGCTACAGCAATAGCCTGGGCATTTGTTGCAATCATAAAAGACTTTTGGAGCAGGCGTCGGGGCGGATTTTAGGGCAGATTTTGAGTTGGCCATGAGCTTATTTTCGTTGAATCATCGTGAGCGCTTCTCGAACGCTCTGCGTATCTTAATGGATCGATAGATTTTAACGCCTTCAATCCAACGCGTGGGGAAATACCGTCGATGTGATCTGCAATGAGTTGTGCGGCGAGGTGTGCCCACAACAGACCGCGCGAACCCAATGCAGTGGCCAGATAGAGCTGGGCCTGATGGCGTGAGCGATTCTGTAGTGGCCCGATCAAGGGCATTCGATCTCGCACTGAGCAGCGCGTACCGGGATAAGTAGCGATTTTTTTAAAGGAGCACAGCGCGTCGCCCGTGAGCGCACGGGCGCCCTCAATTAATGATTGCCACTGAGCTTCCTCAGAAGGCGCGAACTGGCTCGCATCAAAGTAGCTCGACCCCATCAGCCACTGCGAATTACCCAGCGACTGAAGGCTGACGGAGCCACCAAGGATGGCGAGTTCTTCGTGCTGGATTGGCCCCGATCTGCCCGACGCATTCACGTCGGCGCGGGACGCTTCACGGTCGGCCGAGCTCATCGAGAAGCTGTTACCAGAATAGACTTTCCAGGACGACGCGAGAACGATGTCTGCATGGGGCGGATAGGCCGCGAACAATGGCGGTGTGCCTTGCCCCGTGGCCACGATCACGGTCTGAAATTGGCGAGTTAATAAACTCAAGTCCGGGTGCTGGGCAAGGCGTAAGTTCAAACGTTGCGGTGCTTTTATAGCAAGGCGAAGAACATGCTCGCGTAAGGCGTCCACCTCAAGATGAGCGCCTAGTGCAGTCCACAGGCCACCCAAGCCGCGCTCACCTGCGGGAATAGTCTCGGAGTCGCACAAGCCGGCTGCTTGATCAAATCTATTCCATAGACATTTCGCTTGGGTCGGATTTAAAAACTGCAGTAACTTAGAGTCGAGGCCAAGCTGCGCCACTAAGGACTCTTGTTCCTCTGCTTCTTGGGAAGTACGCGCAGCTTGAAAGCGACCGGGAACCTTCAGCAAAGCGGCATAGGGGCTATCAACCAGAAGTTGCAGGCTATACTGAGTCAGCAGACTCAGGCTGTTCGTATCTTTCGCGAACTGAGGGTAAGTGGCAAGTAGGGGTTGTCGCGATCCCTGGCTAAGAAGCTCGCTACTCGCCTCAAACAAGTCAACGCTATGGCCGCGCTTTAGAAGCTCAAGAGCCAGAGTGACCCCTGCAATGCCAGCGCCAAGTACCGCGATTCTATCGAGAGGGTCCTTCGGCACTGGATTTTGATTTTGAGTCATGCCCTGCCAGCGCATGCGTACCCGATCTTCAACGCTACTGCGCCGATCTGTAGCCCGCGAGGTCAAGACCGATGGGTTTGATCGGTCTGATAGGGCTCTTCCGATCGGCAATCCTGGCACGCTACGCGCGATAATCCTTGAAATCTCGCCGAGCACTTTGGCAACGAGTCTTTCATCGCCGGGCTTGGTATCGTTGGGTTCGACACTACCTACCTTGGTCGCCCAATCGCGCTCAACACGCACCACGCTGGAACCATGGCAAAGTTTCAATAAGGCGGCCTTGAGAGATCGAATCTCAAAGCTGTAGCGATCAAGAAATACTTTTGAAAGGACAATGGCATCAAATGGGCCGACCAAGGCGCTCAGCCTGCTCGCCAAAGCCTGGACCGAAACACGCTCAAAGTCTAAGGATAGGAACCAGCAAACCGGTAATGATGGCCTGAAATAGATCTCCGGAAAATCGCATCCAGGGCAGGGCGTTAGTGTGAGAGGTGTGCACGGAAAGCCTATCCAAAGTACCGTTTGGTCACAAAGTGATTCCGTTGAAAATTCATAGGGTGATTTCATCTCGCCATTGTCGTTGCTTTTAGAAACTTTCTTGAAATAATTGATCTTGTCTACATATTCGGTGGGTCAGCGATAGCCGATTTTTTGCCTTTTTCATTTTTTTTTCAGCCGCATTTACGCTGGGACACACGAAGGTATCAAGGCTATGCTGCGCATCAATTATCTCAACCGCCTATGCGGCGGGACACATTGGCTTCGCCCTCATTGATCGTGATGCACTTTTCTCATCCGCCTATGCGGCGGGACACTCAACCGCAGCCTGAATCTTGAGCTTGGCCATTTTCTCAACCGACTATGCGGCGGGACACTTACCACTAGATCTAGTTCTTACTCTTTTATGTTTCTCAACCGCCTATGCGGCGGGACACTCAACATCCCACCGTTGAGGAGCGAGGACACTTTTCTCAACCGCCTATGCGGCGGGACACGATCGAGCAAAAGCAGCG
>JANLRI010000287.1:0-4891 GCA_031361565.1 Betaproteobacteria bacterium
AGGGCGGCAGCAAGCCCGCCCTGGTGGCCGAATGGGTAGGGGCTGGGCTTTTCTAGTGCTGTTGCGTTTTTCGAATTCGGGGCTGCGATGAGTATCCATTGCCGTGCTCTTTGCTGCGAAAGCTTAGGTCCTCATTTTCAAGGATTGAAATTAGCGACGATTGAAGTCGCACCGCCTGGCCCCGCGCAAGTGCTTGTTCGGGTACGCTCAGCCGCCCTAAATTTCCCTGATTTACTCATGACCGAAGGCAAGTATCAGTACAAGCCGTCACTTCCTTATGTTGTTGGTACGGAAGGGGTTGGCGAGGTTGTGGCTTGCGGGGCCTTAGTCGGTGATTTGAAGCCAGGCCAACGGGTCACTTTCAGTACGCGTTCTGGGGCCGTCGCCGAGCAAGTGGTGCTGGAGCGAAGTGCAGTAGAACTCGCTCCCCAAAACTTTAGTGATGATGAGGCTGCCAGCTATCACGTGGGGGCGATTACGGCTTACACGGCCTTGGTGGTGCGTGGCGGCCTGCAAGCTGGTGAGTCGCTACTCGTGCACGGTGCGAGCGGCGGTATGGGCATTCCAGCAGTTCAACTGGGCGTGCATTTGGGGGCGCTGGTGATTGCCACGGGCACTTCCGACGATAAGCTCAGAATCGTCAAGGCTACCGGAGCACACCATGTTTTGAATTTGCACACCGGCTTTCGAGCCCAGGTAAAGGAGCTTACCGCAGGGCAGGGCGCGGATATGGTCTATGACCCGGTGGGGGGCGACGTCTTTGATGAGTCGTTGCGTTGTATAGCCTGGGGAGGGCGCTTGATGGTGGTGGGCTTCGCCAGTGGGCGTATTGCCACTCTGGCCAGCAACATCCCTCTGATCAAGGGCTTCTCAGTAATTGGCGTAAGAGCAGGAGAGGAGCGTCGGCGACGTCCAGTCAGGGGCGAAGCTAGCCTTCGGGAGGTAGTGAGATTGGCCAACCTGGGGGTGTTCAGGCCCTACGTTGGGGCGACTTTCCCGTTGCAGAATGCGCTTGATGCAGTACAAGCTTTGGCGGGTCGAAAGTTCGCTGGAAAAATTGTGGTGACGCTCTGAAAACGGCGCTTCCGGGATTGCGCCCAGAGGATTTTGATGAGGCGATTTGGCTTAGAATGGGTCTTGGTGGTCGTCATCGACCTCACCAGAAACATCGTTTGCATCGATCACCCTGCAAAAATTACACTGTCTAAAGGAACAAGAATGAATACATTTTCTCGCCGACTGCTGCTGTCGGCCGCAAGTTTGGCCACGGTCGCTTCCTTGGTGCCCCAAGTGGCCCTCGCCCAAGCAAAAATCAAAGTTGCCGCAATTTACACCGTGCCGGTGGAGCAGCAATGGGTGAGTCGCATTCATAAAGCCCTCAACGCGGCCGTGGCGCGCGGTGAAATCGAATACAAATTCTCTGAGAAAGTAGCTAATGCCGACTACGAGCGCGTCATGCGTGAGTATGCCGAGCAAGGCAACACCTTTATCGTGGGTGAATCGTTCGCGGTCGAGCCTGCCGCGCGTAAAGTCGCGAAGGATTATCCAAAGGTTTCCTTCCTGATGGGCTCAAGTGGCAAACCCCAGGCCCCTAATTTCTCAGTGTTTGATAACTATATTCAAGAGCCCGCTTATTTGTCGGGCATGGTGGCGGGTGCGATGAGCAAATCCGGCAAAATCGGGATGGTGGGCGGTTACCCCATTCCCGAAGTGAATCGTTTGATGAACGCGTTTATGGCTGGCGCCAAGGAGACAAATCCTAAAGTGACCTTCATGGTCAGCTTTATTAACTCATGGTTTGATCCTCCAAAGGCTAAAGAGGCTGCCTTCGCGATGATCGATAAGGGTGCAGATCTTTTGTATGCGGAGCGTTTCGGCGTGTCCGATGCCGCCATGGAAAAAGGCAAGCTGGCCGTGGGCAATGTCATCGATACGCAGGACAAGTATCCCGAGACTGTGGTTGCCTCCGCCTTGTGGAACATGGAGCCAACTATTGATCGTGCCTTGAAGCTCGTCAAGGAAGGCAAGTTCAAACCGGAAGATTACGGACAGTATTCGATGATGAAGTACAAGGGCTCGGAGCTGGCGCCACTTGGAACCTTTGCGTCGAAAGTTCCGGCCGATGTGCAAAAGAAAGTCGCTGAAAGGCAAGCGGCGATCCTTGCCGCAAAGTTTACCGTCAAAATTGACGATACTCAGCCTAAGGCCACGGCGAAGTAAATTCTTTGGGTAGGCGGGTTCTCGTGTGGTACGTCACCACACTAGTCACTTTGCCTAGCGACCTTCTCGCTACGTTTTTTGACGAGCTTGCTAAAGCGTCTTGAGGCGCTGGCGGGAAGTAAGCGGAACAGGCGATCCAATATTTTGGCATCCATGCCGATCAGCAGTCGGCTTTGGCCGGCTTCGATGGCCGCGATAATTTGAGTCGCTGCTGAATCGGCCGTTGTGGCGGCGTTCGATTGGAAGTTACTTTTTAACTGTTGCGCGGTCAGGCCGGTAGCCCTTAGATCGCCAAAACGAGCCTGTTCAACAATGCGTGTCTTAATGCCACCTGGATGAACGCACAGCACCCGAATGCCCTCTGGTCGAAGCTCCTCGCGTAGCGCATCAGAGAACCCGCGCACAGCAGCCTTGGCCGCGTTATAAAGTGATTGGGTGGGCATCGAGACCATCGCAAAAATACTGGAGATGTTGACGATCATGCCGTCGGGTTGTTGAGCAGCTTTGTTGAATTGGCTGCTTTGAAGTAAGGGGATAAAGGCCTTGCAGCCATTGAACACTCCCCAGAAGTTAATCCCCATGATCCAGTGCGCGTCCTGCTCCGACATGCTCGCCACCGGCTCGATGAGTGTGACGCCGGCATTGTTGATGACGACATCTATTCGGCCCCAGATGGCCTTCACATCCTGTGCCAAGCTTTGATAGCCGGCGAGCACGGCAACATCCAGGACCTGGGAGCGAA
Source organism: Betaproteobacteria bacterium (assembly GCA_031361565.1). GTDB lineage: Bacteria > Pseudomonadota > Gammaproteobacteria > Burkholderiales > Burkholderiaceae_E > JAPOKJ01. The sequence continues at coordinate 2,963 of JANLRI010000287.1, forward strand.
ACTGTTGTGCCCGCTCTGGGTGTTGGCGGGTTAAAGACAAGTGTAGATCCTGTAGCCGTTTCTCGTGAATGTCGCAGAGCATTAAAGCGGCACCTCTTTGAGCTAAGGCAAGGGCCAGGGCTTCACCAATCCCTGAAGCTGCGCCGGAGATGACGACCACCCGATTTGACCAGTCAGTATCTTGTCCCATGGCACCTCTCCTGCGCTTATGTTGTTAGTATTAGAGTATGACTTCCAATAGCCTTCCGATTCTTCGTCTCAAGCATATCAGTAAGCGTTTCGGTCAGGCCGTTGCCAATGACGATATTTCTTTGGACCTGGCAAGAGGTGAAGTCCTGGCTCTGTTAGGTGAGAACGGCGCAGGTAAGTCGACCCTGGTCTCGATCGTTTTTGGTCACTATGTGGCGGACTTCGGTGAAGTCGAAGCATTTGGCCAAACTTTAAAGCCTGGTGATCCAAAGGCGGCCTTGGCGGCGGGTATCGGCATGGTGCATCAGCATTTCACTTTGGCTGACAATCTGTCGGTGCTTGATAACGTGATGCTAGGGCTTGAACCGCTGTGGCACTGGAAGTCATCGAGAGCCCTGATTCGCAAGCGTTTGCTCGAAGCTGGTAGCCAGTATGGTTTGCAAGTGGAGCCCGATACCCTGGTGCGGGCTTTGTCGGTGGGTGAACGCCAAAGGGTTGAGATCTTGAAGGCGCTGGTGCGCGGTGCCAAGTTGTTGATTCTCGATGAGCCGACCGCTGTGCTCACGCCGCAAGAGAGCGAAGGATTGTTCGCGACCCTAAGTGCCATGGTTCGGAAAGGTCTCTCGATTATTTTTATTACCCATAAATTGGGCGAAGTGATGCGGGTTGCCGATCGCATTGCTGTGTTGCGTACCGGTCAATTGATTGGTGTTTTTGATAAGGCGAATGCGAGCCCAGCGCAATTGGCCGAGCTGATGGTAGGCCGAAAGATTGAGTTGCCTAGGGGCAGTGAAGCACGTCGTAGTGCGCAAAATTCAGCGCAAAATTCAGCGCAAAGTCCGGTGATTGAGGGGCATTCAAGCGTATCACCTGTGAATGCGTTCTCTGACGGGCGAATCAGGCGCAGCGCGCCCATCTTGATGCAAATGGACGCGGTGAAGGCTTTGGCCTTTCAGGTACAGGCAGGGGAAATTTTAGCCATAGCCGGTGTGGCTGGTAACGGTCAGCAGGCGCTGGCGCATGCTGTCGAGACGCGCCGTGATTGGATTGAACAAGGGCTGGCCCGCATCCCGGAGGATCGCACTCATGTGGGCGTGGTAGGCGATGCCAATTTGATTGAGAATGCTGTTTTACAGCGGCTGAATGATCCGAAATTTCTGCGAGGGCCGAAATGCTTGCATTTTCTCGGTTTTCTCAATCGGAAAGCGATGCGCGCGGCGGCGGACGAGATTGTCGCTCGCTTCGACGTGCGCGCACAGTCGCTAGAGCAGCCCATGCGAACGCTGTCGGGCGGGAATATTCAAAAATTTATTCTCGGTCGCGAGCTGGGTGGCAGGCCCACGATGGTGATCGCGAATCAACCGACCTGGGGCTTGGATGTGGGGGCTACCGCCTATATTCATCAACAAGTCTTGGATGCGCGCGAGCGAGGGGCTGCTGTGCTCCTGATTTCGGAAGACCTCGACGAAATCTGGGCCTTGGCGGACCGGGTTGCTGTGATCTTTAAAGGGCACCTCTCGGAAGCTAAACCCATTGAGGATTGGACCACCGCGAGCCTGGGCATGGCCATGGCGGGGCAAGCATGAGGCTGATTCGGCGCGATCACAGCTCGCGTCTGGCTCAGGTGTTTGCCCCGATTGCTGCCGTGCTGTTTACCCTACTGGTCTGTTCTGCCTTGGTGGCCTGGGCCAAGGTGCCTGTTCTGCAAACCTATGGCCTGTTATTTGAGGGGGCTTTCGG
>JANLRI010000315.1:0-10679 GCA_031361565.1 Betaproteobacteria bacterium
CATGTGCGAGCAGGGGACCCCTTGGCGGCCTCTACGCCCATCATTCTTTTGAATCAAGCCAGTGACACGGCTCAGCTAGAAGCGACGCATCATGACGTCTTGGTGAATTTAGGACGAGACATGCCGCCCATGTTCAGCCGCTTTGATCGACTGGTCGAAATCGTTGAGGAAGCCGAAGAAGATCGCCTGCAGGCCCGTATCCGTTGGAAGTTTTATAAAGATCGTGGCTATCCCCTCAATACCTACGACCTCTCGAAGCAAGCCAGTTGACGACAAGGCAACCATGATCAATGACGACTCCGATATTCCGCTCAGATTGAGAATTGTCCGCAGCCCGGAGCGCGGCGAAAATGACGGCGCCGCTGCGGTGGACCAATCGATTCCGCTACTCACCGAAGTGATGGACTTTCAGCCAATTAATCTGGACGATCCAGAGAAAATCGCCATCCCAACTTTCATTACAGAGAAAACTGTACCGATCGACTTGCAGGCTCTCAAGCAAAGTTTGCAAAATAATATTCTGGAAAGTCTGCTCGAAAAATCGGACGCTTTTCTAGCCAGAGAATTTCAAGAACGCGTCATGCCCGTCCTTGAACGCACGGTAAATTCCATGGTTCAAGACCTACACATTCATCTCGAGCAAGTACTCCGAGATGCCGTCGCCAGTGCCATCACTGACGAACTCAATAAATTGCAAACAAGTAACCCGAATGACCTCCTTAGATAAAAGCTTCGACCCCATCTTGATCGAGTCCCAGTGGTACCAACGCTGGGAGAGCCGAGGCTACTTCAAAAACCTTGAGGCCAGTGTCGCCAATTCATCGACCCATCCATCTGCCCAGTCCGCACCGAGCTACAGTATTCAGTTGCCTCCACCCAATGTGACGGGCACCCTGCATATGGGCCATGCCTTCCAGCAAACCATGATGGATACCCTGATTCGCTATCACCGTATGAAGGGCGAGGACACTAACTGGATCGTGGGTACCGATCATGCCGGTATTGCCACACAAATCGTAGTTGAGCGTCAACTTCAGGCCCAGGGCCAATCCCGTCACGATCTTGGGCGCGAGGCCTTCATCAAAAAAGTGTGGGAATGGAAGCAACAATCGGGCTCCACGATTACTCGTCAAATGCGTCGACTCGGTGACTCTGCGAACTGGACCTATGCCGACACTGAGGGTCAGCAAGCCGGGTACTTCACGATGGATGCGAATCTCAGTCGCTCGGTAACTGAAGTGTTCCTGCGTCTCTATCAACAAGGCCTCATTTATCGCGGCAAACGTCTCGTCAATTGGGACCCGGTGCTCAAAACGGCTGTCTCCGATCTTGAGGTCGAGATGACCGAACGCGACGGCAATATGTGGCACATCCACTATCCGTTTTCCGAAGGTCAGCAAGCACCCGGCAAAAACGAAGACGGCAGCTCTGCCAACGACGGCAGGCCCTTAACTGGAATGACCATAGCCACCACCCGGCCTGAGACCATGTTGGGCGATGGTGCCTTGTGCGTTCATCCCGACGATCCGCGCTACCAGCATTTAATCGGCAAGTTTGTCGACCTCCCATTATGTGATCGCCGTATTCCAATCATTGCCGATACTTTTGTCGATCCCGCGTTTGGCTCGGGTTGCGTCAAGATCACAGGGGCTCACGACTTTAACGACTATGCCTGTGCCCAGCGTCATCACATCGAAATGCCCATCATCATGGATCTCGATGCCAATATGTGCGCCCCTGCGCCTGCGGTTTTCGTCGGTTTGAATCGCTACGTGGCCCGCAAAGCCGTGGTCGCCGCATTGGAAAAGCAAGAACTGCTCGTGAAGATCGTGCCCCACAAGCACATGGTGCCTATCTGTGAACGTACCGGTGAAGTGGTTGAGCCCATGCTCACCGATCAATGGTTTGTCGCCATGAGTAAGCCCGCCCCCGAGGGTACCTTCAATCCTGGCCAGTCCCTCGCGGAAGTCGCACTTCGAGCCGTCTCCTGCGGCGACGTGAAGTTCTTCCCCGATCATTGGAGTGCCACCTACAACCATTGGCTCTCCAATATTCAAGACTGGTGCATCTCGCGACAACTCTGGTGGGGCCATCAGATCCCTGCCTGGTATGACGAGGATGGCCGCGTCTTCGTGGGCCGCAATGAGGCCGAGGCACAAGCCGAAGCGACGGCACACCACGGCAAGGCTGTCGTCCTTCGGCGCGATGCCGACGTTCTGGATACTTGGTTTTCATCGGCCCTGGTGCCCTTCACTACCCTGGGTTGGCCGACCGAAATGGCGGCCACGCCACAGGCACAAGAGCAAGCCAAAATCGATCTTGAGCGCTATTTGCCGTCCAATATTTTGGTGACGGGCAACGACATTATTTTCTTCTGGGTCGCGCGCATGGTCATTATGACCACCCACTTCACCGGCAAAGTGCCGTTTAAGCATGTCTACATTAATGCCATGGTGCGTGATGCGGAAGGCCAGAAGATGAGTAAGAGCAAGGGCAATACGCTCGACCCTCTCGACTTGATTGATGGCATCGGTTTGGATGCCCTTCTCGCGAAATCGAGCCAAGGCTTAATGCTTACCGCCCACAAAGAGCGTGCCGAAAAGTACGTTCGTAAAAACTTCCCCAATGGCATTCCAGCCTATGGAACCGACGCCTTACGGTTTACGTTCTGCGCCTTGGCGCCGATGTCGCTCACCTTGAATTTCGATTTAAGCCGTTGCGAAGGCTATCGCAACTTTTGCAATAAACTTTGGAACGCCACCCGCTTTGTCCTCATGAATTGTGAGGAACAAGACTGTGGCTTCGAACCCCACACGGCCGACCAGTGCGTACCGGGGGGCTACATGTGTTTTAGCCAAGCGGACCGCTGGCTAACGTCCAAGTTGCAATTGATCGAATCCGAGGTAGCTCAGCACCTGGAGGCTTACCGTTTCGATCTGGCCGCAAAAACCCTGTACGAGTTTGTCTGGAACGAGTATTGCGACTGGTATGTTGAAATCGCAAAAGTGCAGTTGCAAGAGACCGATCCTGCCGTGCATCGTGGCACGCGTCGCACACTGATTCGATGCCTTGAGACCATCCTGAGGCTCTTACATCCCATCATCCCTTTCATCACCGAAGAGCTCTGGCAAAAAGTTGCTCCAATTGCTCAACGCTATGGCGAACGCGGCATTCAGAAACTCAAAGGCCCCGATCTCGAGCAGGCGATTTCCGAGCAACGCTATTCGATCATGATGCAGCGCTATCCTCAGGCTGAACTCGACAAAGTCGATCAACAGGCGCTGGTCTGGATGGAGCAACTCAAAGCCATGGTGGACGCCTGCCGAGCCCTGCGCGGGGAAATGAATATTTCGCCGGCACTCAAGCTTCCACTCATCGCATCCGGGAATACCGCCAGCTTACTGAGTATCGCGCCCTATTTGAAGGCGCTCGCCAAGCTCTCCGACGTCAAGGTCAGTCCTGGCCTGCCCGAGAACTCGATGGCGCCCGTCCAAATGGTCGGAGAAAATCGCCTGATGCTCGAAGTAGAAATTGATATTGCCGCAGAGCGCGAGCGCGTAGGCAAGGAGTTGGCGCGTATTTCGGGTGAAATCGGAAAGGCCGAGGCAAAGCTCAGTAATGAGAGCTTCGCCGCCCGTGCCCCGGCCGCTGTGGTCGCGCAAGAAAGAGAGAGGCTCAGTCAGTTTCTAGCCTTAAAAACTAAGCTCACCGAGCAGCTCAATAAGTTCAGTTCGCAGGCATAGATCGCCCGCGCTAATTGGCTCTGCGCGTAATCTCGCTGAAGGGATTTATTTCAGCGCTCAGCGGCCAACTTCATGGCGGCCAAGCCCTGCTCAAAATCAGGGCCCACCATCTTTTCCATGTTAAAAACCAGACTCAGGAGCTTGGCGATGAAGGGCTGAGGCCCATACATGGCCCACACCACTTCAGTCTGTTCGCCTTTCGGGTTCAAACTGAACTCCGCCGTGTTTTGCGCCTCAAAGGGTTTCATAAAGTTCAGTTTAATGCTGACCTTGCTTGAGGGCTTGGACTCCAAAATCTCCATGCGCCCCGTACCCACATCTTTATTTCCCTCCCACGAGTACACTGCGCCCAGACCCTGGGCCGCGCCGCTCAAGCTACGCTTGAGCGCAGGATCTTTCTTTTCCCAGGGCGACCACAGCGGCCACTTTTGGAAATCATTAATGAGCGCAAAAACTTTCTCAGGCGGCGCGTTGACGGTGATTGAGCGCTCGATGCGAAAGCTATCCGGGCGGGTGGCCGCATAACCCAACACAAGTAACAGACCAACAATTAAAATCAGTAAGACCATTCTCATCACTAGGCTCCTAAGCTCGCGCGCAAGCGCTTTTCTTCATCATCATCCGGATCCAAAATCAGAATCCGATCCAAGACCTTCTTCAATTTTTGAAATTGCCCTTGCTGGCGATAAACCTCGCGCAAGTTGCGTAACATCCTCAGCAACACCTCACGAGGCGTCGCCGCCTGCAAAAACAAGCCCGTAGGCACTTCGTTATCTCCCGTCAGCCCAAGACGCTTTCGATACGGATCCAGGCGCTCCAGGATATCCTCCTGCGAGAGGCTATATCCCGTGAACGGATCAAGCACCACCGGGCCTTCATGCAGGTTCACTTTAATTAAAAAATGTCCGGGAAAGGAAATGCCGTCTGCATCCAAACCGACCGTACGCGCAAGTTCCACATAAATGACGGCCAAAGTAATCGGAATGCCGCGTCGAGTCTCGAGCACTTTGTGCACGAAGCTATTGTCAGGGTCGTAATAGTCATTAATGTTGCCGGCGAAACCCAGATCTTTGTAAAAAAATAAAGAGGTCTCTTGCAGGCGCTTAACTTCTGTGCTGAGATCGCGACAACGCTCGGCCAACCGTTTACACAATACATCCACGCTCGACAACACTTCCTCTAGGTCCAGACCCGGATACTCGTCCTGCGCCAGGGAAGCGGCCGTCTCCAGAAGCGGGATCTCGGCGGGATCGCCCACCAGGATTCGAAAATAAGCTAAATCAGAAACTTGTTCATACATAACGCATAATGTAACTCGACTAGGATCGGCTTCCAAGTGTCCATCAGTTCATTTGTTCGTCAAACCTTATCGTCGAGGAACCCGTGCGCGCCCTGTTTTACATTTTCGAAAACCTTTCAATCGTCCCAAAAGCCTTGTGTCTGGCCGGCTTCGGCCTATTTTTCTCCTCGCCGTGCCCAGCCCAAACCTCAGAGTCCTCGGGCGCAAAAACCAGTAGCGCGGCCCCAGGCCCCAGCGTTACTTCTCCGCCAATTTTCGACGCCCACGTACATTTTAGTCATGACGCTGCCGCGCAGATGGGCACGGAGAAGGTGATCGCCCTGATGCGGCGAGCAGGACTCAAGCGTGCCATAGTCTCCAGCTCGGATGACGAGGGTACGCAAAAATTATTCGTCGCCGCGCCCGATTTGATCGTGCCCAGCCTCAGGCCCTACCGCCTGCGTAGCGATATCTCCACTTGGGTCAAAGACCCGACAATCATCACCTATCTAGAGCAGCGCCTCACCAAATACAAGTACGCTGCTGTGGGTGAATTCCATCTCTACGGGGCCGACGCCGAGCTCAGCGTACCGCGCCGCTTGATTGAGCTCTCGCAGCAGTACAAACTAATCTTGCACGCGCATTCCGATAGTGATGCAATCGAGCGCATCTTCAAGCAAGCACCAAGCGCCACCGTGCTTTGGGCCCACTCCGGTTTTGATCGGCCCGAGGCCGTGCGCGACATGCTGCGCAAACACCCTAAACTTTTTGCCGATCTAGCCTATCGCACCGATCAGGCCTCGCCCGAGTGGACGGCCGTCTTCACGGAGTTGCCGACCCGTTTTGTGGTCGGCACCGATACCTTCACGCCCGAGCGCCTGTTCTATATCCCTGTGCATGCGCACTTCACCAGAGACTGGCTGAAAGCCCTGCCCAGTGACCTCGCCGAAAAAATCGCCTGGCGAAATGGCGAGGCGCTCATCAACGGCTTTTGGAAAACAGCACAAAACGCCGAGTGCCAAGTAAAGTCCAGCACGCAAGCCCTGCTTGAAGGCCGCAAAGTGAGCGTTCTTTTTGAGCAGCCCACATCGTCCATCAAAGTAAGCCAAGCGTTCAGTCTCACAGCCCTACTTTGCCCAAAGGAAGAGGGCGCGAGCGTGATCCGTGCAAGTGTCGATGCCAGCATGCCGGAGCATCAGCACGGCATGAACTACAAACCGAAAATCCAACTCACCGACGACCCAGCACTGCTGGCGTCAGGCACGAGGCTCTTGAGCGCCCAAGGTCTAGTGTTTCACATGCCCGGCAAATGGCAAATCGAATTCCAAGTGTTTGGGAAAGATCGCGACAACCAGACCTGGTCAGTACCTGAACGGCTTCTTTTCGATTTTGTTTTGAATTAAAATTTTGCTCGACCACTCCATGCTTTCGTGTGCACTTCACGCTCTAAAGGTTGTCGCCTTACTCCCCACTTTGTTTTTGCTGATGTCCCTTAGCGCCAGCACGCTTAGTGCGCAAGTTGCGGTCCAAACATCGGTGAGTTGGAGCCCTTCGGAGCTCTCGCGCTTACTCTCTTTCGGCCCCTGGCCCCCACCTAACAACGCGCTGGACTCCCCACAACGTCGCCAAATCAATCCTCTCGCTGGGCACCCCAAAGCGATCGCTTTCGGAGAGCGCCTATTTGGCGATACCCGCTTATCGGCCAATGGCAAAGTAGCCTGCGAAACCTGTCATCAAGCCAAGCGAGGCTTTACAGACGGCCGCGCCCTGAGTATTGGCCTCGACGAAGTTCAACGCAACGCCCCACCCCTGTTCGATCTAGCAGACCAACGCTGGTTCGGTTGGGACGGTGGCGCAGACAGTTTGTGGGCGGCCAGTATCCGCCCACTACTGGCCCCTCAGGAGATGGGTAATTCCGTCGAATCCATTGCCAAGGTTTTGGGCGGCGATCAGGCTTATGCCTCGTTCGTCAACGACCTTCAGGGCTTTGTCTCACCCAATTCTTCGCCGCCAGAGCACAACGAAAAAACTTTGGTGATCGCAGCCATGAGCCTTGCCGCCTGGATGGAGACCATTGAAAGCGCTAGGAGCGCTTTCGACCGTTATCGTGACGCCCTGTCTCAAATAGAGCTCAACCCATCCGGACAGGCGGCCGCGGAGAGTGCTTCTGCGCAAGCCGACATCCTTAAAACAACCGGCTTCAACCCTGCTGCAGAACGCGGCCTAAAACTCTTTGTGAGCAAGGGCAACTGCTGGGTATGCCACGGAGGTCCTCGCTTTACTCATGGCGAGTTTCATGACATCGGTCGGCCCTTCATGGTCAAAGCGAAGCATGGCAACATGAGCTTAGCCGTAGATCCCGGACGCTATCGGGGAATCGAGCGGGTCAAAAAAGATCCGTTCAACCTTCTAGGCCGTTGGAGCCTCTCCCCCAACGGCCAGCGTGCTCAGCTGGTCGATCAAACCGTTCTCCAACATCGCAACTGGGGGGAGTGGAAGATTCCGAGCCTACGCAACCTCAAGCAGACTGCACCCTTTATGCATGACGGCAGCCTGGCGAGCCTGCGTGACGTGGTTTTACACTACTCGGAACTCAATGAAGAAAGGCTCCACGCGGATGGTGAAGCCTTGCTTAAACCTCTAAGACTCACTGAGCCGGAGATCAATGATCTCGTGGCTTTTCTGGAAAGCCTAAGCCCCTAATACGGGGCCACGCCAGGACCCAAACTTACTGCACGACCGGCGCTAATTCGCCCTTCGCATAACGGCCAATCATGACACTGAGCGGAACGCTTTGAATCCTGCTGCCTTGGCCCGCGCATCCAAACTGCTGATAGCGCTGAAGACAAATCAGTTTAGCGGCAGCAGTGGCTGGCTTGAGATACTCGCGCGGATCAAACTTACTGGGGTTCTCTGCGAAGAATTTCCGAATCGCGGCCGTCATAGCTAAGCGAATATCGGTATCAATATTGATTTTGCGTACGCCGTACTTGATAGCCTCTTGAATCTCCTCAACGGGAACGCCATAAGTCTCCTTCATATCGCCACCGAATTTTCGGATTTCGGCCAACAGATCTTGGGGCACAGACGACGAGCCATGCATCACCAAATGAGTGTTCGGAATGCGGCGATTAATTTCCTTAATGCGGCTGATCGCCAAGATGTCGCCAGTAGGTTTGCGGCTAAATTTGTAGGCGCCGTGCGACGTACCAATGGCGATCGCTAATGCATCCACCTGAGTGCGTTTCACGAAGTCGGCGGCCTGCTCAGGATCGGTCAAGAGCTGCTCGCGAGTCATGGTGGCATCCGTGCCGTGGCCGTCCTCCTTATCGCCTTTCATGGTTTCCAAAGAACCTAAGCAACCGAGTTCGCCTTCTACAGTCACGCCGACCGAGTGGGCCATATCCACCACCTTGCGGGTGACGTCGACGTTGTAATCATAGCTAGCGATGGATTTGCCGTCTTCTTCCAAAGAGCCGTCCATCATGACCGACGAAAAGCCGAGATCAATCGCCCCTTTGCAGATGACCGGTGACTGGCCATGATCCTGATGCATCACCACAGGTACTTTGGGATAGGACTCCACGGCGGCCTGAATCAAATGCTTTAAAAAATGTTCGCCCGCATATTTACGCGCTCCTGCTGAGGCCTGCATGATGACGGGCGCGTCCAATTCTGCAGCGGCCGACATAATCGCCTGAACCTGCTCGAGATTGTTGACGTTAAAGGCAGGGATGCCATAACCGTTTTCGGCGGCATGGTCAAGAAGTTGGCGCATTGAGACTAAGGGCATAGTGGGCTCCGAATAAACGAAAAGGTGAGAATCTGTTGGCCTCAATTATCGCAAGAATGCCCCCTAAGGAGGGCAAAATTGTGCTCAAACGCCCCGAAACGGCACCTAGGCGGACGATTTAATGACAATTTCCTACGATGGCGACAGAATGCCGAGCTTTAAGCTTTTCCAAAACACTCCTACAACTAGCCGCCGATTTTGACAATCTTGATGGAATTCGTCCCACCGGCCTTGCCAATCGGCTCACCAATGGTGAGAACAATGAGGTCGCCAAGCTCGACCACCTTGGCTTCAAGCAAGCGCCGCTCAACCTCAGCCAGTACTTGTTCACGGTCCGAACTGTTGTATTGCATGACCAGAGGATGCACCTCGCGGTATAAAGTCATGCGACGACGACTGCGCTCCTCAGGTGTCAACGCATAGACCGGGACACCCGAATCTACCCGAGAAATCCACAAGGCCGTTGAGCCGGATTGCGTCAATGAGCAAATCGCCTTCACTTTTAGATGGTGGGCAATGAACAAAGCACTCATGGCAATTGATTGATCCACACGGGTATACGTGCGATTCAAAAACGCATCATTCAAAGTAGCGTGTTGATAAGTGTCGGCTTCCTCCAAAATTCGCGCCATCGCTAACACGGTTTCCACGGGAAACTTGCCAGCGGCCGTTTCTGCCGAGAGCATCACGGCATCGGTCCCATCGAGCACGGCATTGGCCACATCGGAAACCTCTGCGCGGGTCGGCACGGGCGATTCCACCATCGACTCCATCATCTGAGTTGCTGTGATCGTCACTTTGTTCAGGTCGCGGGCCATCTTGATCATGCGTTTTTGCAAGCCAGGTACCGCGGCATCGCCCACTTCCACGGCCAGATCACCGCGCGCCACCATGATGCAATCGCTCGCCTTTAAAATTTCCTCCAAATTGCCGATCGCCTCGAAACGCTCAATTTTGGCGACCATCAAAGCACGGCCTCCAGCGGCACGCATGAGTTCGCGAGCCATATACATATCCGCTGCCGATTTGGGAAAAGACACGGCAATGAAGTCGGCAGCAAAACTCACCGCCGTCTTTAAGTCGTCCATATCCTTAGCGGTCAATGCCGGTGCCGTTAACCCTCCACCTTGACGATTAATGCCCTTGCGGTTTGACAATACGCCGCCCTGCATGACGGTGCAGGCAATGGTCGTAGCGTCAACCTTGTCGACCTTCATCATCACCCGACCGTCATTCAACAGCAAGGTATCGCCTGCAAACACGTCATTGACCAGCTCCGGGTAGTCCAAACCCACTCTTTCCTGATTACCGAGTTCACATTCAATATCGAAGGTAAAACGATCCCCCACCGCTAGAAGGATCTTGCCCTCGGCAAACTTCCCTACCCTGATTTTGGGGCCTTGAAGATCGGCCAACACGCCAATATCTTTACCTTGACGAAGCGCAATTTCGCGCACCATACGCACCGTGTTGCTGTGCTCTTCAGCCGTACCGTGCGAAAAATTTACGCGTACGACATTGACGCCAGCAGCAATTAACTTTTCGAGAACTTCAGGCGAAGAGGTGGCGGGGCCGAGGGTCGCGACGATCTTCGTGGCGCGGGGACTGCTATTGGTGGGCATGCTTGGTTCTATTCTTTCTAGTAGTATTGTTTGACGAGATCACGGCTGATGTGGGTTATCAGTGGCACGTTTCCAGGAATGCGTTTTGAGCGTGGGCATGCCAGGGATGCACGAGCAGTAGTGCGCTCCTTAATGCTTGGATTGTGCACTAATTTGATGACAACTTCTATTCAGGAAAATCCGTACTAACGCGGCAATGCCAACCCCGTCGCCGGCACTCCCGCCAAACTCGCCGCGGGCGC
>JANLRI010000412.1:0-12170 GCA_031361565.1 Betaproteobacteria bacterium
GTTCTTCGACGACCTGCGCAAAAGACGATGTTAACCGTGCGCCGCTTTGAATTGATTGAAGTCGCAGCGCATAAAGCGCCAGGGCCAGCGCGAGGCCGGTCAGCACGATGATTGCGCCAGAAAACCAAAGATAGTAGGACCTCAAGTCATCGCTTCGTGGCGAAGATCCTTGCGAAGAGGTCTGGCTCTTCTCCGAGGGCATAGCCTCGTGCGAACTCAATGGCGGTCGGGTCATGGGTGTGCCACTAAAGCTCCGATGTAAAGATTCTAGTCGATTTTCAGCTCGAGTACCCCAAGGCTGGGTTGTCATTCACTTCTTGGCCAACACATTCGTCGATTACGCGAAATATCATCTTGGTCTAACAAAGCGCTTCAAAGCTTTTATGGAAATTCGAAAATATTCTGCGCTACCATGCTGCACGACATAGAAAACATCAGCGGCACCAATTGATTCGCTCCCCTGGTCCCCCACATCTTTCCAAGCGCTCGAGTGCATTAAACCGATTGGGGCACCCGCCAAAAGCCCCTGCCATTCATGACTTAATGAGTACCACTCATTGGGGTGTCGGGGTCTTACACCAAACCAACGCCGAACCCCTTGAGCTACGTCTAAGAGAGCGCCAAAATGCGCCATGACGGGTATGGGGTGTTCCAATCCCATGGGCGAGCAACGCATTAAGCCGGTATAAAGTTTACGACTGTGTGGGTCTCGCCCTGTGACCACCGTTTGATTACGCCACGGCAGTGGTTTCCCAAGTAAGTGACGCATCATCAGGTAAGGTAAAACTACCGGCTGCAAGCCCGCGACACAGGCCATGGCGAGTAGTTGACCCAGGTATCTCTTGAGATCCGGGCTGGTGCCCTTTAGACCTAACAAAACACCTTCACTCGCTTCCAGTACGGTTCGTACATTGAGCCTAACATTCAGGACGGCCTCGGCATTCACGATGGACCCATCGACATCGAGGTCATGGGAGAGAAAGCTTCCGGGCATTACGATACTGTGACTCACTTTTGTGCCATGGCTGACGACAACATTTTTGGTGAGAACGGCGTTAGGTCCAATCTTGGCTCCGTCCATGATCATGCAGCCTGGTCCGACGATGGTGGGTCCGACCACCTCGGCATCGGACGACAAATAGGCCTCTGGACTCATGTATCCCCAGGGAAACTGTATCCAGGTCGCCGGGGCGAGCAAGGCGCTGGGAAGCCCCAAGGCCAAATCCTGGGCCTTCAGCAGGCTTTCTGGGCCTTGAACGAGTGCACAGTCCCCTGCATTGAGAATGGTGCGATGAGGATGAGTTGAACTGATCAACGCCTCAAGCTCACTTTTCGTTGCGTGTTGGGACAGCACTTTCAACAGAGAAGAATTGATCGATGCCCAGCCTAGCCACGCGAGCCGGTCTTGTGCGTCGACCTGCATCGCCATGGCCTCGCCTTCAATGAGTTCGTTCATCGCCATTTCCGAGAGCCAGCAGTCGGCATGGCCCACCAAGACGGGAGTATCACGCCCCGAGTATTGCCCTCTTAGCGCCTCGTAGGGGCGCTGAGGATCTTTCGCTAGGTGCCAATTGAGCTTCACGCCCCATCGCTCACCGTTTCCGAGGACGCCGCGAAGACCTTCCGGATTGAGCGAAACCACGATGTCAATTTCTTTAATAGGGATCGCGCTCAGTTGCGTCATCAATTGCTCGATGATGGTGCTGGAGCCCAGTGGTAACAAGGCTGCCGGAAAGTCGTCGTGGACAGGAATGCCGCGAGGACTGGCCGTCGTCGCAAAAATAACCGCCCTGGACTGCTCAGGGTTTAACTGAACAGGCGCTTGACTTTCCGCTACGCTCTTCTGGGTAACGTTTGCACTCCGCCGCATACCTGCACGTTGAGCAATAACTCGCGCAAGAAAGGTGAAGTTCCCGACTAGGTAACGGCTCCACATACGACCTGGCTCCTGGAGAAAGCGGTAGATCCACTCCAATCCCATCTCTCGCATCCAGTCTGGCGCACGATTAATACGGCCCGAGACGAAGTCAAACAAACCACCAACACCCATCGCAATTTTGACGCCGAGGAAATCAAGATAGCGATCTATGAAAATGTCTTGCATAGGAACGCCGCGCGCCACCAGCAGAACATCAGCCTGACTGACTCTGACTTGCTCGGCAACCTCTCCTTCTTGAGATGTTGAAAAAAAGCCATCCCGAACTCCAACGATACGGACATTCGGCCAGCGGTCTTCAATCACTTTGGCGACTTTCTCGGCCACACCTTGCTGACCACCGAGCAAGAACAGGCTAGCACTTCGTTGATTGAGTAAATCACATAGCCTTGGGAAAAGATCCGTACCGTTAACATTTTGTCGTAAAGGTGTCCCTAGTAAGTCGGCCGCAATCTTTGTGCCGATCCCGTCAGGTAACACCATCGAAGCTCGGGCCAAAATGCGTCGATAAAATTCAACTCCACTGGCGATATTGATGCAGGCCGGATTGACGAAACAAATTTGATGAGTTTGCTGTTCGTCGAGCATATGCTCAAGGTGCCTAATGGCTTGCCTCATACTGAGATTGTCAAATTCAACGTCGCAAATTTTTACTCTTGGTTGCACTTCAAGTGGTGCAGACGGAAATAATGCGGTCATTGCGGCGCGAATGAGAATTCCGAAAGATTGCCTTGGGCTGCGATGCTTTAGGTAGTTCAAGATCACGGTCTGTTCGGACGCAAAATCACTGGCCGTCCGCTGTCGAATTGTCCAGGGATTCGCAATTCCAGGTCGAACCTTGAACGCGGCCGCCGCGCCGACTCCGTTCGAATTGCTGCAGGGTCCAATCCATGCCATCTCTCCTCTTAAGATATTGATCATCACCAGCCAGTGCTCAGCCCCTAGAAATCTGAAGCCCATGCCGATCATGTTTGAGGAAAAAACCATGGACAATCGGTCAAAACTTTCGCGATTTCGGCCTTGCTGGGGCTCACGCACGATTTTCCCAAAGAGTAGCGCTAAACCCAGCGGCAGCGCCAGCATCGTCAGCCCGAGAATAGCGAGAACGACATCCATTTGTCTGAGCCGTTTTTCGACCTCTTGATCAAGAGAAAAGTCGAGGTCCTCGCTTGTAGGTTGATGACCGCTTAGCCAAGTGTTCATATTGAGCCTTCGATTTTTTTAGTAGGCACCACGTCCGCCGATAATTGCGGGAAGTGTGGCCAGTAGAAGCTTGATGTCGGACCACAGGCTGTGGCCACGAATGTATTCCAGATCCATCTCGACCTGTTCAGGGAAGGCCACGTCCGAGCGCCCACTAACTTGCCAAATGCAAGTCAAGCCCGGTGTAACCGATAAGCGTTCGCGATCTTTTTGGCTATACCTCGCGACTTCGCTGACCAAGGCCGGGCGTGGTCCAACCAGACTCATGTCGCCCTTCAGCACACACCAAAGCTGAGGCAGCTCATCGACACTGGTGCGCCGGATAATTCGACCAATCGGCGTCACGCGAGGATCACGCTTGAGTTTAAAAGTGATGGCGTCATCACCGTGGAGGTTGGCCTTTTCTATTGCCAGACGCGCCCGCTCTGCGTCGACGATCATTGAACGAAATTTCGGAAAATTGAATTCTTTCCCATCTTTGCCCACGCGACGCTGCCAGAAAAGTACCGGGCCGCGATCATGAGCCTTAATGAAAATCGCAACAACGATAAGAATTGGCGCCGCCACGACCATTCCGGCTGCAACTGCGGAAATATCAATCAGACGTTTGAAGATCGAACGCCGATTAGTGCGCCACCACCATAGAGCGACGACTCGCCGTGCTTTGAACCGATTGATAATCGGTCGACTACGTTGCATCGCTTGAGTCCTAGTGTCCATCGGCCCATCCTTTTTAATGTCGATGAGCGGATTAAATAGGGTTTCGCCCCTCCATTTGTCACAGCTTTGTTAACGTCTGGCATTTGATGCTCGAAAGGTGGCGGGGGACGGGATATCTTTCTCGAATGAACGATCATCATCATGGCAATTCCCTGAGCCTTACAGTCCTTGTTGTGGCTGGTGCCTCCGAGTCTTGCTCGCGACTTCGCGCCAGTATCGAAAGGGCGGGCCATCTGGTTCACGTCAGTCCCGACCGCCAAGAGGGTCTTCGAAAGCTGTTGGAAATTCACCCTCATTTGTTGTTCATCGAATCGAGCTCAGGTGATGGGGAAGACATCGCGCTGATTCAAGAAATCAGGACACTCACAAAAGAGCGCTGGGTTCCCATCATTGTGGTCGCGTCAAGACCGGGTGATCAGACGATTACCAATGCAGTAAAGTCTAGAGCTGACGACTACCTTTCTCTGCCCTTGGACGACGACTTAGTTGCAGCAAAACTGAGGCTTTTTTCACGAATGGCCGCACTACAGGCGAAATCTGTCGAGATTTCGCTGAGTCCGGGTACCAGCAAAAACAATAACGTCCCTGAAGCAGTCATCACCTTCAATCATTTAGAGTGCGTAGAGGATGCCAATATTGCTGCACGACGAATGTTGTGCGGGGATCCGAGCAGCGACTTGATTGGGCGCACCACGATAGAAGTATTTGGAACGAATCTGGCCCAATTACTTTCCAAGCGGAAATTGACGTTGACCTCGGCCTCCGGCGCACGATTTCCGGCCCAAGTCAGCCTCAGCGAATGGGTGGAAGATACACGCCCCCGCTATACCTTAGTCATTCGGGATCTTACCGAGCAGACGCAGATTGATCGCATGAAGGATGAGTTTCTAGCTACCGTTAGTCATGAGCTGAGAACGCCTCTCGCCTCGGTACTCGGCGCGCTAGGCTTGCTTTCCGCAGGGGCCACGGGGGCCCTGCCCGAATCTGCGCGTACGCTCACGGATGTGGCCTATCGCAACGGGCAGCGACTTAGTCGTCTCGTCGACGATATCCTCGACCTGACCAAGCTCGAGAGTGATCGCTTAGTGCTTATGCAAAGCCCGACAAGAGTCACCGATCTCGTTCAAGAAGCGATTTCTGCCAACGAAACTCTTGCTTTAAGTTCGAAAGTGGGCCTGCGACTTGATGAACTTGAGCAACGCGCATCGGACGCGGAGGTCATGCTCGACCCAGATCGTTTCATTCAAGTCATGACCAACCTACTTTCCAATGCGATCAAACACTCACCGTCCGGAGCTGAAGTTAGGGTGGCGATTCGATCCAACGATCAACGAATTACCATTTCAGTTAAAGACGATGGCCCAGGGATCGAGCCGAATTTTCGGGGTAGGGTGTTTGAAAAATTCTCCCAAGCCGATGCATCTGATCGCCGGGCTCAAGGAGGAATGGGACTAGGCTTGTATATCACGCGAATGCTGGTCCAGCGCATGGGAGGCAAAATTTCAGTCGAATCATCCCCTGGTCAAGGGGCTGAATTTATCGTGGACTTTGCGCTAAATTCTCAGTACCAGGCGCTTGCCAAAAAACGAATTCTCCACATCGATTTTGATCTCGATGCTCGCTTGCGGGTAGCGCGTTGGTTTGAAGGCAAGGCAAACCTCATCAGTGTCGCCAGTTATGCGCAAGCC
The DNA here is from genome assembly GCA_031361565.1 of Betaproteobacteria bacterium. GTDB lineage: Bacteria > Pseudomonadota > Gammaproteobacteria > Burkholderiales > Burkholderiaceae_E > JAPOKJ01. The sequence continues at coordinate 5,548 of JANLRI010000412.1, forward strand.
AAGGCTCAAGGGCTAGACGCTTCTGCGCTCATTGTCATCGCCAATCCACGGGCGCAAGGTATGTTGAGCGACTTTTACGAAGACCTTCGTAGCCTCGCGAAGAATCAGGATATATTTATTTACAGCGACTCGGTCGAAGAAGCTTCAGCGACCAGTCTCGATTTTCAGTGGCTTTCGGTCTCTGACACTAGTCAAATTGATTTTATCGATGCCGTCCTTTTTCGCACAAAAGCAGTTCTAGGAAAGGCGACGGCATGAGCGAGCTGCGTAAAGTGATGTGCGTTGAAGATGATGCAGATATTCGCTTGATCCTCGACTTTTGCCTTTCGAAGATTGGAGGTTACGAAGTAAGGTGCTGTGAGGGCGGCCAAGCGGCGCTCGACGAGGTTCCTGAATTCCGGCCAGACCTGATTCTTCTTGATGTCATGATGCCCGGATTAAGCGGCCCAGAGACGCTACAGGCGCTTCGACTTATGCCGGCGACGAAGGGCGTGCCCATTGTATTTATGACCGCCAAGGCGATGATCGAAGAGGTGACAGAGTTACTCGAGTATGGCGCTACAGGTGTCATCGTAAAGCCCTTCAATTCAGTGACGCTTTCGAATGATATCAAGCTCTATTGGGAACACGGTCGTGCAAGTTGCTGACTTCGATCATCTTCCTGACGCGGTACGTGAGGAGTTTTTTGAACTGCGTGCGCGCTTTCGCGCCGGGATCTTGAAGCGATGGCAGGAAATTGAATTTTCTGCCAGCCCCGAAGAGCGCGCGCAAGCACTGCATCGACTCGTCGGTGCGGCTTCAAGTTACGGGTTTCCGCGTCTCGGAGAAGTCGCCCGCAAGGCCGAAGTGTCCTTGAAAACCGATGCCCTTACAGAATCGACAGAGACCTTACAAAACCTTAAAGCGGTCATTGATGAATTAGTGCCGTAGCGTAATAAAGAACTTTTCTGTACTGCGAAATATGTCTTCACACTTTGATGACAATTCAGCCTAAAGTCGGTGATCTAATCAAAATGTCATCAACTCAGTAGCAGGAAGCAAAATGGAAATTAGATCGAAACTTGAGGGCAGTAATGTTTTACTGATTGAATTGCGAGAAGACAATCTGGATGCAAGTAACGTACGAGTGTTTCGCGAAGTTGTGCAATCACTTATTCAGTCGAGAAGCCGGGTTGTCTTTGATATGTCTTACATCAAATTTGTGGATAGTTCTGGTCTCGGCGCTTTGATCTCTTGTCAACGTCTTCTCAATGGCCGCCAGGGTGAGTTTCGCCTGTGTTCGATGAGTGTCACGGTTCGCGCGTTGTTTGAGCTCATGAGAATGCATCGAGTGTTCCATATTCATGTGAGCCGTGAGGATGCCTTGAATGCGTTTGAAGTCGGAACGCATGCCTAGTTGAAGAACCATTGCTCTCCTCGGAGGGCATCGTTGTTGGTAGACTCATGAAGCAGAAAGGAGAGGCATATCATGAATTGGATTGCCGGTATGACCTTAATGCTCATTGCGCTCCTCTTTTTCGGAGCTTTATTTTTCCGTCGTAGCTTCAATCGCAACTTGGATACGAAGCTCAAGTTAAAGCGTGCTCACGACGCCGGCGTGGCGTTGGCCTCTCGAAATGAGGCGTTACTTTTAGCCTCCCTTGATGCAGTGATCTCGATAGACGCGCAAGGCCGAATCGCCGATTTCAGCCCCGCCGCTGAGCGTATGTTCGGATATCGCTACGCCGAAGTCAGGGCGCGTCATTTGAACGACTTTGTGCGCTTACCCGAACTCCTCAAAAATCGGCGCTACTATGACTTGGCTAGAGTGCTTGAAAAAAGTGAAGCGCTCATTTTGAATCGGCGTTTTGAGGTTTTTGCAAAACATCAGAACGGACGAAAATTCCCGATCGAATTTAGTATTTTCCCTGCCCATGTGGGCAAGTTGAAGTCCTACGTGGTTTCAGTGCGGGACATTTCTGAACGACATCTTGCCGAAGCGGCCTTAGCAGAATCCTCCGAGCGATGGAAGCTTGCCTTGGAGGGAGCAGGCGATGGCGTTTGGGACTGGGATGTACAGTCGGGTCAGGTTATATACTCAACGCGTTGGCTTAAAATGCTGGGGTACGACCAAGGCACATTTGAAGCGACCCATAGCGCTTGGTGCGCCTTACTGCATCCCGAGGATTCCGCGGTCGTTTTATCCGAGCTTCTAGAACACCTGGTTGGCAAGCAACCTAGCTTTTCAGCCGAATGTAGGATGCGCTCTCAAAGCGGCGAGTGGAAGTGGATTCACGCACGCGGCACTGTGGTTCAAAGAGCAAAAGTCGATGGCAAGCCCATTCGAATGGTCGGTACCCATACTGACATCACCGACCGCAAGAGAATTGAAGTGGAGCGAGGAGATCTGCTGATTCAATCGCATCAATTGACACTACAATTGCAACAGGCTCGCTCCGCTGAGCTATCTGTAGGCACGAAAATTCAGCAGTCCCTTTTGACCACCCAGCAGAATAGAAGACTCACGCATCTATGGCTCAGTGCCTTCAATCAGCCCTCCCAAGGCATAGATGGAGATTTTATTGAAGTCATTTGCCTAAGCGAACAAACCATTGACATTGTTGCAGGCGATGTCATGGGCAAGGGAGTCAATGCGGCACTTATGGGGGCCGCCGTAAAAATGCAATTGAGCCGCTCCTTGATCGAATTGACGACCGGCGCAATTGATCTAGGGAGACTTCCTCAGCCTGCCGAAGTGGTCCGGTCAATGCATAGGGAAGTCACGCCACATTTGCAGGCGCTAGAAGCTTTCGTTACTTTATGCTATTTGCGAATTGACATGCGCACCAATACGGTGACCTGGGTCGGCTGTGGCCATGAGGAAGCTTTGCTTGCGAGAGATCGCGGTACCTTTGTAGCTTTAGGCAATCAGCATCCACCATTAGGCGTACTCGACAAAATTGAGTTTGTCCAGGAAACTACGGCGATGACTGCCTTAGATTCGGTCTTTTTGCATTCCGATGGCCTTCCAGATGCAATTCTCGCCAATGGTGAGCGTCTAGGCGTATATAGCGTAAGGACCGCCCTCGCGAGATTTCTCAAACTCCATAAAACTCCAGGCGCAATTCTCAGTAATCTACGCAGCAGCTTATTGGGTGAAGGCGTTAGATTTACGGATGACCTCACCATGATGTTAGCGACGCGCGCCGATCCCAACGTGGCCATACTTCGTCTTGAACTGGATGTGCATTTGGACTCGATTGCCAAGGTCCGAACCATGGTCAATGAAGACGCCTTGCTATTAGGGTTTAGCGTTACCGAGGCGTCTCTCATTACGGTCGCGGCAGTCGAGGTCTTCACAAATATTGTCAGACATGCGACGGGACTCTTACCAGGTGCCCCAGTGGAGATACTGTCGACGAGACTTCCCAATACCTTGCAGATTGAACTAATTTATCTTGGCGATTTTTTTCAACCGGATCTTGATCGACTCAAACCCAACCTAGACAATTTCCCTGAAGGAGGTTTTGGCCTCGGGATTATTCATGATGTCTGCGACGACGTTCAATATGTCCATGAGTCGGGTGTGAATACCGTGCGATTGAGCAAATTTGCCATGGCTGAAAGCTCGGCCCTTGCAGGCGCTTAGCCCCGACCACCTCAAAAAGGACCCTGACTCTAGAGTCACATCTTTAATACGGTGTTTGCAGTGTCGTCACACATTCTGAGGGTACCCGGGTTTTAATACTTTCATCGTAGAAACTCTCAATGTTGAGATTGGAGACCCGAATGAAAGTCCGTAGCGCGCAATACACCCAACCTCCTTTTCGGATTGCTGCGCTATGAATTTGGATAAGGCACCTTTCCACAAGCGTCTTTTACGTCCTTTCTCCCGATGCTTTCGCAAACCCAGTTTCGGTGACTTCTTAGCCATTGGCTTGACGACGCTCGCCTGCATCCTTTCCTTGCTGCTGGCGATGTTTTTTCTATCGTCGCTTGCCATCGCTATGCCCCTGACCGCTGGTGACCGATTGAACGTCATCGTCGCGTCTGGCGAAGAGTTCTCAGGGCGGTATCAGGTCGATGTTCAAGGGCGCATCCAGATGCCCTACACCAGTCCTATTCTAGTCGCGGGGCTGGAGCCCGATGCTGCGGCGGCCGCCATCTCTGATCGCTTAGTGTCATCGGGCTTATTTCGCCTGAATTTTGTGCGTACTTCGGTCAGCGTGCTTGCCTGGGCACCTATTCACGTATCGGTCTCGGGAGCCGTGTTTTATCCGGGAGCTTTGCGCGTCAATCTTCCGCTTCCGCGCGACCGTACGCCGGAACGTCAGGATGAAATTCCTGGTGGCGCTTTGCCCGAGCGTCGGCTTAGTGATGCCTTGCGCGCTGCGGGTGGGGTCACACCTTGGGCTGATGTCTCCAATATTGTGGTGCGACGCAACGGCATAAGTCAGCTCCACAATTTGTGGGGTATGGTGCGCGGCGAGCATAGCCTTGACCCGTCGCTTCAGGCCGGCGATGAAGTGATCGTTCCCACCATGCCTTTGCCGCAAGCGACGTTAGCCAGGCCCTCGGCCATCACGCCTCCCGGGGTGAAGGTATTTATGTCTAACCTGATCACTCCGGCCCTAAGCAATAACCAAGCTACAGTGAGTGGTGGCACTATCTCGCTTCCCTACGGGACACGGTTATCTCAGGCGGTAGTGGCTGGCAACTGCGTTGGCGGTATTGAGTCCACAGCGGCCAATCGATCAGCCGTGCTGGTTCGCACGGATCGAGTATTGGGTACCACCAGTACTCTTGACGCACATGTTGAAGACTTAATTCGCTTCCCAATCGCCGAGAACAATCCTGTCTTACTTGAGGGTGATGCGATTGCCTGTTACGACTCCAAGGTAACCAATGTGCGCGATGTATTCCGTTCATTGTCCGATTTACTTAGTCCATTGTCGATCATTCTCAAAGGCGTAAGACTATGATCGATTTCAAGAGGTTTTTTCAATCGCGCGCGGCGACGCCCCAAAGACCGCCCGGCGCTTGGCAAAGGCCGTGGCAGCGACGAGGGCTAAGAAAATTTTTCTTAGCTGCGATCTTGGGCAACGTCATCATTTGGACCATTGCCCTGCTCGTCATCGTGGCGTGGCCGCGTAGCTATTTAGTGGAGTCAAGTCTAATTCTTCCGAGCAGCGATGCCGACGCACGCGTTGACCTTAAGGACGTGGGCCAGGCCTATGCAACCTCGAGGTCAACTTACGACTCAAAAAGCCTTGATCCACGAGTCAATTACAAAGAAATCCTGTTAAGTGAAACAGTCCTGGAGGCCGCCGCCAAAGAGGCTGACGTTGATGCGGCAAAGTTCGGAGTGCCCCGCATCAAGTTGATTGACCAAAGCTCAGTAATGGAAATCAAGATGAACGGTGCCACAGCCGAGCAGGCCTTGGCCAAGTCGACCGCATTAAACAAGGTCTTCCTCACCCGCCTCAATGAACTGAGAAGAGACGAGCTCTTTCAAAGGGAGCAGGCGATTGAACAAGCCATTAAAACCTCGCGAGAAAAGCTCGTTGTGGCGCAAAACGATCTCGTGAAATTTAAGGTCAAATCTGAAATTGTCACCGAGAGGCAATTGGACGAGATGGCACTCACTACAACAGTATTGCAAAAGCGCCAGTTAGAGCTAAGACAAAAACTGGCTCACGATCGCACAACCTCCACCAGTTTAGCAACCCAGTTAGGCATTTCCGCGATGATTGCGGGCTGGACCTTGACGTTGCAGGGCGACTCACTTTTCTTAGAACATTTCAAACAGTTTTCCACGGCATCGGCGCTGTTAACTGACTATGCTCACAAATGGGATGACAGTCATCCCAAGGTGCGTGAAGCAAGTGGGCAGCGCGATAGTGCGTGGAAGTCGATGCGCCGTCGCTCTAGCGAAGTCCTGGAGCTGCACCTTTCGGATACCAACCTGCGCAAGCTAGCGATCATTATGCAAGACCGTAGTCGCGATACACTCTTGCGTGAACTCGTTTCAGCTAAAGTTTCGGCAGATTCCATTGGCTCTGAGCTAGTCGTCATTGACGCACAACGCGCAAAACTTGCAACTCAATTACCTACACTTGCGAGTCAATCTGCGCGGCTCGATGAGTTGCGCCGCCGGGTGAGTTTTTCGGAGGCCATTTTCACGGGCGCGATGGGCAAGACCGACATCGGAAGCGCAAATATATTCTCGTCTTACCCGATGGTACAAACCCTGGTTGCACCGGGCCTACCAAGAAAGGCAAGCTCCCCGAAAATATCCTATGTAGGTGCCGGAGCCGCCGTGGCCTCAATCTTCCTGGCCTTGGGACTTGCGCTGGCATGGCTTAGAAAGACGCCCTCATGAGAGCGAGCCTAACAACGATCCGTCCGGAATCATTTGAAGAAAAAGTGCTCTGGCATTGCATCGTTTGGACCTATGGCTACTATGTTTTAGGTGCGCTCTATGTGCTTGGTCCTGTTATTGGCTGGATGCTTATAGCGCGACAAGCGCGAGCAACCGGATTGGCAGGTATTCCCTTGGCCATTCATGTTTGGGTCGCGGGAATGTTGAGCATGCTGCTAGCCCTGATCGTTGCTCATGCCGATTTCAATCTAGGTTTGGGGCC
>JANLRI010000414.1:0-4743 GCA_031361565.1 Betaproteobacteria bacterium
GGTTGTGAATCTGTCACACGCGCGATGGCGAAGACTATTTTGGATATTGCTAAGCAGGTCGCTCAGTAGGATTCAATGGTCGGAAAAAAAATTAGCGGGAGACTAAAATGAGTACGCAGATTCGTGAACTAAGTATGCAAAGCATCGAGGCGACCAAAAATGATGCCTCCTCAATGGTTAAGCCGGGCACACGGCGCCGACTCTTCGCGGCCGCTGGTTATGGGCTAGGCGCGTGGGCACTGCCTACAGGGATATTGCCCGGTGCGCGAGCTCAAAGCTTGCCGGAAAATGCGCGAATTTTAGTGGGGTTCCCGCCGGGCGGTGCCCCTGATCTCGTGGCTCGCCGTCTTGCCGATCAGTTAGTGGGCAAGCTCGCAGGCTCGGTTGTGGTCGATAATCGGCCGGGTGCGGGCGGGCGTATCGCGGTGGATGTCGCGCGCCAAGCGCCCTTGGACGGGACCACCTTGCTACTCAACCCCGCAGGTGTGCTCACCATTAACCCACACAGCTACAAGAAGTTAAATTACGACCCTTTCAAAGACTTCACGCCGATCAGTCTTGCCACCCAAATCGATTTTGGCTTTGCCATCGGGCCTGCCGTTCCCCCTGAAGTGAAGACCCTGGCAGACTTTGCCGCTTGGGGTAAGGCCAATCCCGCCAAGCTAAACTTCGGCTCTCCGGCAACGGGGGCGGCACCTCATTTTGTAGGCGACCATCTTTCACGGGTGCTTGGCCTCAATATGACCCACGTGCCGTACCGTGGCGGCTCTCCAGCGGTTGCCGATCTTCTTGGCGGGCAATTGACGTCACTTGTGCTCACACGCGGCGACTTAGTGCAACAGGCGAAGGGCGGCAAGATACGCCTCTTGGCCTCCACTGGTCCAACTCGCTCGCGATTTTCGCCAGACCTGCCGACCTTTGGGGAGCAAAAGGTTGCGGGCCTAGAATTACGTGATTGGTTTGGAGTGTATTTCGCAGGATCGCCTGCGCCTGAGGTGAATACCCGTGTTAGCGCTGCCGTGCTCGCCGCCGTGACTTCTCAGGCCTATGTCCAAGCGCTGGCCTCCGCCAGCTTAGAAGCGGCCTCATCGACAGCCCAAGAGTTAGACAAACTGGGGCGCTCTGACCTTGAGCGCTGGGGGCCGCTGGTTAAGGCCTCCGGATTTGTCGCGGAAAGTTAAAACGATTTAGAAAAGCAGAGTTTATGTTGACCCTTTATGGCGCGATGGCCTCAAGAGCCCATCGCAATGTGTGGATGCTCAAGGAATTGGGCCTCGAGTTTCAGCACGTTCCCGTCAATTTTTTGGACGGAAGCACCCGTAGCGCCGAATTTTTGGCCGTCAACCCAAACGGGAGGGTGCCGGTGCTCGACGACGATGGCTTCCGTATTTACGAATCCATGGCGATCAATTTGTACTTGGCCCGCCGCTACGCGAGTACCCTCTCATCCGAGGGCATACAGCAAGAGGCGCTCGCTACCCAGTGGAGTTTTTGGGTCGTGACAGAAATCGAAAAGCCCTTACTCTTCGCGTCGGCCAATCGAGCTCTGTTTGCGCCTGAGCAACGTGTTGAAGATGAAGCTCTGATGGCGATCGGCAAGCTTGATCGGCCCCTGAAAGTGTTGGAACAACATCTGCAAAATCAGGACCACCTGATGGGAGGTCGTTTCACTGTAGCGGATCTCAATGTCGCTACGGTGATGGACCTTGCGCCCCAATGCGGCATCTCCTTGGCGAGCTGGCCAAGGGTTCAAGACTGGCATCAACGCTGCCTAGCTCGTCCTGCTGCAGTCGATTGGAAAGATATTCGGTTCGCTATCCCTCGGCCGCCAACAGCCCTAGGCGTGTTGCGAATGTTTGTCTAAAAAAACTGGTCAGAAAAAGCGTGTTAATGAAGCGATCCCAATTTTTATGAATCAACAACTTTTATTGATTGACGGCCAGTGGCGAGACTCGATAGAGGGCCGTCATTTTGATCGCCTCAACCCCCTGTGCGGTACCCCAGCGACGCGCGCGGTTGCCGCGAGCGTGAGCGATGCTCGCCAAGCCGCCGAGGCGGCCTCGCGCGCATTGCCGACATGGTCCGCGCTAGGGCCGAGTGCGCGTCGAAAGTTCTTGCTAAAAGCCGCCCATGAAATTGAGGCTCGCACCGACAAGTTTATACAGGCGATGGCCCATGAAACCGGTGTGTCTGCTCAGTGGGCTGGATTCAATATCCATTTGGCCGCCGACATGCTGATCGAGGCGGCGGCGCTCACGACCCAGATCGGTGGCGAGCACGAAGAAAGTTTCGGCCCGGTCAAACCCGTGGTGAGAGTAGACGGTGTGGAGGCGGCCGTCGCTTGCGCGAATGACAATACCTTTGGGTTATCGGCCGCAGTATTCGGTCGCGATCTCGCTCGCGCGATGCGAGTGGCCGACCTGATCGAATCGGGTATTTGCCCCATCAATGGTCCCACCGTACACGATGAAGCCCAGATGCCCTTTGGCGGCATGATTTGGAGTCAGAACCCAATGAGCCGCTTATTTTGAATACCTTATCGACGTCCGAAGCATCCTATTGGATTAGCCATTTACGCAGCGTCGAAATTGCTTTGCCTGATGTCCCTGCGGCGGAGGCGTTCTTCACGAGTATTTGGAATCTGGAGGTCGTGGCGCGACAAGAAGGTGCGGTCTATTTTCGAGGGTCGGGTCCCGATCACCATCTGCTCGCGATTCATCCTAGCCCAGTGGCGAGCTTATGATCAGTCACTTTTAGAGCGCGCGATGCAGCGGCCTTGCCCATTCTCGCGGCGCGAGCGCAGTCTCATGGTGGAGTGGTACTTCGTTGGCCTGCACCTGTGGAAGAACTTGGCGCTGGTCAGGCAACGATCATTCAAGATACCCAAGGTCGAATCATTCGTTTCATTGCCGACGATCTTCGCCATACCGATAGAGAGGATCGCCCAGATCACCCAATTCGTTTAGCTCATGCCGTGCGCAATAGCGGCAACGTTGCCGTAGCACTATCGTTCTACGAGCAGGCCTTCGACTTTCGCTTGTCGGATCGAACCGGCATCATGGCCTTTATTCGCATCGCATGCGAGGGCTGGGGCGATCATCACAGCATCGCTTTGGCGGATGCTGATAACGACTGCCTGAACCACATCGCTTTTGTGATGCCCACCGTGGAAGCTGTGATGCGAGGCGGTGGGCGTATGAAGGATGCAGGTTATCCGATTGAATGGGGGCCGGGTCGGCATGGCCCGGGTGACAACGCATTTAATTACTTCGTGGGTCCGGCGGATTTTGTGATTGAGTACACCGCCGAGGTTGAACAAATCTCAGAGAGTTACATTGCTCGTGGCCCGGCCGATTGGAAATGGCCAACGGGCCGTGTGGATCAATGGGGTATTTCCCAACTGCCCTCGGCTCGATTGAGACGAGCGCAACGCGCCATTGTGTTTGATGGACAATATTTGGAGTATAGATAGTTGAAGTTTATTAATTATGATTTAAATGGCGAGCCAAGTGTGGCTGTCGTTGATGGCGATGATGCGGTCGATCTGCGTCACGTACACGCGAACTTGACTGGAGACATTGGTGCCGCCCTCGAAAAAGGAATTGATTTACTGGCTCTGGGTCGAGAGGCCTTAGCTTCGAATGCACCTCGCGTTCTGATCCAGTCTTTAAATATATTGCCGCCTATCGTTCGGCCAGGCAAGATCATTTGTTTGGGTTTAAATTACTTTGATCATGCCAAGGAAGGAGGATGAGACAAGCCAGAATACCCTTGGTTTTTTCTTCGTGCAACGAGTTCTTTAATCGCCCACGGGCAGGCAGGAATACGCCCGAAGGTGTCCGAACGCTTTGACTATGAGGCCGAGTTGGCGGTGGTGATTGGCTCAAAAGCGAAGCATCTCTCGGAGGACGAGGCACTGGATTGTGTATTTGGCTAGAGCTGTTTTAACGATATGTCCGTGCGTGACTATCAAAATAAAACACCGCAGTGGACCATCGGCAAAATCTTTGATGGTACGGGCGCCTTCGGCCCTTCCCTCGTCACCGCCGATGCTTTGACGCCAGGTGCCTCAGGCTTACAGATTCGAAGCCACTTGAATGGCGTCGTCATGCAAGAGGCTAACACCCGCGACATGATTTGGAACGTCGCTCAGACCATTGCTCTACTCACCGAATGCATGACGCTCGAACCTGGCGACGTTAATGCCATGGGTACTCGCGCAGGTGTCGGTCAGGCGCGAAATCCACCGGTGTGGATGAAGCAGGGTGATGTGGTCGACGTTGAGATCGACAGGATCGGAAGCTTATTAGATTTTGTAGTTGATGAAGTTTGAACATGGATTCGAATTGTTTTGATGTGGCCATTGCGCTTGATCATGAAATCATGCCAAGTGGTTCAGCGGGTGCTGTCGCGCGATCTGCATGAGCAGGCGGGCCTGAAGGTAGGCGAGGGTGATTGCGGTTCCGTGACTTTGATTCAGCGCTTCGGCTCGTCCGCCAACCTGAACATTCATTTGCACTGCTTGGTGTTGGACGGTGTCTACCGGACAAATGCCAAGGGCGAACCCGTGTTCGTCGAGATTCCTCCCCCGAGCGACGAGCAGGTGTGGGAGGTGTTGGAGAGGATCATCAAGCGCGCCCCCTGTGTCAGACTAGTTGTCGCTTCTAAGTATTCATTAAATTAGAAGGGACAGAAATGTCAAAGACACCTAGTCCAGCGTTTATAGAACAAGCGCTGGTAAAA
>JANLRI010000426.1:0-6893 GCA_031361565.1 Betaproteobacteria bacterium
TGATGCGACCGGCCGCAGACCAGATCCTTGGTAAATTGCAGAAAATGGCCTCGTCCAGTGCGGTGACCGGAAGCGCTGACCGATTCAAGGGCTACTGATACGCGTTTTTGATCGCCCAGGTCGCAGACAAACTTAATGACACAAACTTAAAGATTGCTGCCGCGTCGAATGTAATATAAGGTTATATTTCATCGACCGTCTATGGGCTTCGCTTTGCCTCGCTGGTCGATGCTTTTCCCCCGAAACGAACAATCGGGGCAGGGGATTAACTTTAGGCGTCAGAAAATGAATTCGATCTCGAGCATGGCCGTTGGACGTTCAGTCAAACAATGGGTAGCAGCTTGTTTTTTCTTGCTTGTTGGTGTTCTCAGCGCCTGCGGAGGCGGTAGCGGAACCCCTACGGTTGGGACATCACTACCCTTAATGATTGACAGCTTCGCGCAAACCGTGCCCGAAAGCTCGTTTGGTGGCGGTGATTCTGCCGCCTCCGGTGCCGATGGATCAGCAGGCGACGGTGCGGCTTTGCCCAATGCAGCGGTGGTGATCATCGACAATGCGGGACATAGTGTCACGACTAAAACCGATGATCAGGGCTATTATCGCGCCCGCATTGATGGCTTTACGCCGCCATTGATCGCCAGCGTAACTCGGCCAGATGGATCGCTTTGGTACTCGCTCTCCTTCGAACCCATCAAGATTCGGGGGTTCATTACGATCAACTTGAGTGGCCTGACGGACAAAATCGCTTCGGATGTTGCGGTCTCCGCTGGGCTCAGTGGTTCTAGTAAACTAACCCCGGCCATTTTGGCTGCCAACCTCGCGGCGATAGAAATTGCCAAACGCAAGCTCGCGCTCGACTTGTCCTCTCAAATCGTTAGTGCGGGGTTAAATCCTGCCACGTTTGATCCGCTTCGCGTGCCTTTCCGACCTGACAGAACGGGCTACGATGCGGTCCTCGATACTGTTTCCGTCACCAAGATTGTCAATGGTCCGACGGTCATTACTCCGTTGTTTCCCGTCGGCGGGGCGGTCACCGGTCTGGGCAGCAGCTCGGGTTTGGTGCTTACGAACCGCGGCGAGTCACTTACGATTGCGCCCGGGAGTAGCAATTTCAAATTCGCGAATCTCTTGAGTTCCGGGGCGACCTATAACGTCACGGTAGGCACTCAGCCCAATGGCGCAGTGTGTGTGGTGAACAACGCTTCGGGCAATGCGGCTTCTGCTAACGCTTCAAGCTTGAGTGTTGTGTGCGGCGCCGTGACTTACACGCTCGGCGGTAGTGTTACGGGGCGCGGTAGTTCAGCGGGGGCACTGACCTTGAATGCCGCAGGCCAAACGCTCACTATTCCCATCGGAGCGAACTCGTTTGTCTTTCCCGTAGGTTTTCCACAAGGAGCCTTGTACGCCGTCACCATTCAAAGTCAGCCGTCTGGTCTCACCTGTAGTCTGTCCAATAGCGCTGGCGTGTTCGCGGCCTTGCCGGTCTCGAATGTCGCTGTGACTTGCAGCGCAATTACGAGTTCGCTCGGTGGAACGGTGAGCGGATTGGTGGGAAATGGACTAGTCTTAACGAGCGGAGGGCAAGTTTTGCCCATCTCGGCCGGACAAAGTGCTTTCACATTTGCAAATGCCATGGCCTCAGGTACCAGTTACACGGTGACGGTGCAGGCGCAGCCCGTGGGTTCTACTTGTGCGCTCGCCAACAATGTGGGTGTCATTGCGAATAGCGCGGTGACCTCGGTGAGCCTCTCTTGCGCGGTCAATAGCTATGCCGTTGGCGGTACGGTCACCGGCCTTTCGAGTCTCGGTTTGGCGCTCTCCTCGGGGGGCCAAACCGTTGGGATTAGCCCTGGCGCATCGAGCTTCACGTTTCCTCAGTCGATACCCTTCGGAAGTCGTTACGCGGTAATTGTACAAGCGCAACCACTGAGTCTTACCTGTTCCGTCAGTAATGGCAGCGGGGTCATGGGTGCTGCACCGGTGGACGATATCTCGATTGCCTGTAGCACTTCAACGTTTGCCCTGGGCGGCACAGTGTCTGGACTGACTAGCAGCGGTTTAATTCTGGGCGTTGGAAGTGAATTCATTGCGGTGCCGTCGGGCGCATCCACTTTTCAGTTCCCGACGCCTTTGGCATTTGGAACGGAGTATGGGGTGATGGTGGAGGCTCAACCCACGGGCAATACCTGCAGCGTCTCTGCTGCCACTGGGATGGTGTCTGGCGCCGTAACCACGGTGAAAGTGACCTGCAGTCTTCCGACCCATAGTGTGGGGGGGGCGGTGAGTGGTTATGCGGCGAACCAAGGCGGCAACTTGATTTTGTCCAACGGAAGTCAGACGGTGACTGTGCCAGTGTCTAGCTCTCCATACGCTTTCCCCATCGCCTTAGTGGTCGGTACGAGCTATAACGTGAGCGTGCAATCCAATCCTTCAGGGTATAGCTGTACGCTTGCAAATGGTAACGGGACGATTGCGAATAACGATGTGACAAATGTCAATGTGAGTTGTGTTCCCGTTGCCGCGTTGGTGTCGACGATCAATCAGTAACCTCTCACGGAGTTTTAAAATGCGACTGGTCAAAAATGCTCTTCAATGGACGTTTATTTCACTCTCCACCCTCGTACTGCTAGCTTGTCAAAGCACCGGAGGGTCGGGCGCCAGCGCTGAGACTGATGCTGCGAAACGTGGTGCGGTCAAGGTGACACAGACTGCCCGTGGAGCTCAGATTACGTCCGACGAGCGCATCTTGTTCGATACCGGGAAATACGAGGTTAAACCTGATGGCGCGATTTTCTTGGACCGTGTTGCAGCAATTCTGAAAAGCAAGACCAAGGCCAATGTGGCGATTGAAGGGCATACCGACAATGTTGGCCCGGCCCCTACCAATCAACTGTTGTCTGAGCGTCGAGCCAACGAGGTGCGTCAAGGCTTGATTGCCCGAGGTATCGTTGCGAGTCGAGTGACTGCGGCTGGCTTGGGGATGACTAAGCCGGTGGCCGACAACGCCACACCTGACGGACGACAAGCCAATCGACGCACGGATATTTTGGTGCTCGGTGAGACCGTCGAAAACATTGGCGGCACGAGCCTCGGTGAACGACTAAGCGCCGGGATTGACAAATTCTTAAGCAATGTCGGAGGCTTTTTCAATAACGTCTTTGGTTCCAAGAAAGAGTGAAGCCGCGTTTCTTTGCTGGGAAGGAGGAATCGAGGTGGGTCAGGCGAATCACGTTGCTGACGACGATTGCCGCGATGTCTGCAGTGGCGCTTGCTCAAACGGCGTCAAGCCCCGGAAATACTTCAGCCGAAAGCGAAGCTAAGTTAGAACGATTTTCGGCCGAAAGTGGCGAACAACTTCTAAAGCAATTTCTGCGCGACAACCCGCGAGCGCGTCAGCACAAACTCGGCCTGGTCTCGGAAGCCTTTACCGAAGACCCTTCCAACCCTGCACTTCGATTGGAGCGCGTCTTCGTCGGGTCGAAGGGAACCTTGCTCGAAATTGTTGGCTTGAACCGTGTGGGTCGTCCCGATAGTGCGGTGATCGCCTATTCAAGTTTACGCCTGATTGATTTTGAAAAAAACGAACATTCACCGCTTGCCTTTAAGGGGGTGGGAACGGTTCGCGACAAACACGGCGAGGTTGCACTGGTGGTGCGACCGGGCGAACGGCTTTACTTGTTGATGCCCGCTATCGATGACTTTAGGCCGTTTGCCTTGGCCTACATGGGTGCTGATCTCCAGTTCTCACGGTACTTCGATGAGATTGATCCTCGCTACCGCGAACGCTATGACACCTTGGCCGCACGTGCTCTCTCCAGCACGGCCACGCCGGAACAAATGCGCGATTTTTTGGTCGAGTTCGCACGCGACGACCCTGAGCGCAAGGCACCTCAGGTGTTCTTGGCGCTGATCAACAAGATGCGTGCTCAGAACAGCTTTGAGGGCTTTTATAGTGCCTACTTGTTGATCCAGGATCCGAGTGACGCCAAGGCGGCTTTCCGGCTCAGCCGGACTGACGCGCAGCGCGCTCAAATGGAAAATATTGCCGTCGCTACTCTTGTCGACGCGAGTCGCTTGTTCGATATGCAGTTTCAGGTGATGCCAGGCTCCACCTCCAGCGGCGAGGGCCAGTGCATGCTGCCGTGCAGCTCCAATTTTCGAGCGTCGCGAGTCTTTGGTGGCTCCGTAGCGTTGAAGGTTCGGGCCGCCGATGCGCCGATCAAACTCAGGCACGGGTCGTATAAAGTCACTTTCGATACGGAGTTGATTGTACCCAGATGGTTATTGCGCGATAGCGCACTCCATGGCAAAGCCGATCAACGCTCTGACGATATTCGCAAAGGTAAGGTGACGCTGACGTTACGCCCGCCAGACTATAGCGCGGCCGTCAATTTCGAGTTTGGCAAGTTTGACATCGCGCTCTTCGAGCGTGGAGCAGGTGGCGGCTACACAGCCTACTGGGCTGACGGGGAAGCCCGGGCCACGGTAAAAATGAGAAGCGTGGAGTTGGCGGAATGAAGGGCTGGTCTTTGTTCTGCCTGATCGGGAGTCTTCCGATCACCTTGTTGGCTCAGGACGTTAATTTTGATGATCTGAGAAAGCCCGGACCGGGTCTAAGAGCAAGCGCCTTGATCGGGGGTATTGCCAAAGAGGGAAGCGATATCGTCGCTCGTTTTGGTGAGGTGGACCGGGCGAGGCTCGAAGAGCGCCGCGCTGCAGCGCTTAGCAAGATCAGCCCTACGCCCGCTGTACCCGCGTTAGACTCCGGCCGCCGACCTGCTGCTAACGCCCCTCAGCCTGTCGCGGCTGCGCCAGTCGCTAATTTGGCCAATCGTTTTATTTGCTCGTTTCGCTGCACGGATAATCGCTTGATTGTCATTAACGAGGGAAAGTCGGGTCCTTTGACCTTGGCGCTATTGGCGCCTGATCAAAATAAAGCCAGAGATATTGTGAGTGCTGAGGCGAAAAATGTTTGCTGGGATCAATTTAAGTTGTCGCCCAAGGCCGATTGGTTTCCATGCCGTGCTCAATAAGATAGAGTAAAGCCTCGGCTATTAAACACTAACACTTCAGTCGTATGTACGAAGGTACTGAACAAGCGCTATTCTCTGTTTGTCGATACGCTTTTCGAAAGGATCTCATCATGGCTCAGCATGTCTGCACTGGCGCGACGCTGCAATGCTCCTTTGGCCTCGCACCCAGTACTTTTAATGTCTTACCCATAAACTTTGTGATGACCAGCTTCATGCCGGCGGCCAATATCATGGACCATAAACCATTCGTGAATATCTTGCCCTTTGGCGCCTGCACTACGCTTAGTAATCCGATGGTGGCGACAGCGACCGCCGCGGCCCTGGGTGTCCTGACTCCCATGCCCTGCATCCCCGCGACGAGCTCACCTTGGGTGCCAGGCGTGCCCA
Organism: Betaproteobacteria bacterium; assembly: GCA_031361565.1. Taxonomy (GTDB): domain Bacteria; phylum Pseudomonadota; class Gammaproteobacteria; order Burkholderiales; family Burkholderiaceae_E; genus JAPOKJ01. The sequence goes on from JANLRI010000426.1 coordinate 5,421, forward strand.
ACGTGATGCTCGGTAACCAGCCTGCACTCGACAATAACTGCAAGTTGATGTGCAATTGGGGAGGCGTCATTCAAGTGCTCGTCCCGGGCCAATTTACTGAGCAAATTCCTTGAGATAAAGTGCCAGAACAAAGCGGCCCGCGCCTGCGTCCGCGGCCTCTAAGGGCCGATCTTACGGATCGCGTTGCTATCCGGCTCCGCCACAAAAACATTTCAACAATATAAAAAGGCCAAGTAGAGCAAGTAAAGCTTTCATTGCGGTACTTTCTTCATTCATAAAATTAAACTCCGGGCGAGTCAAACACGCTTGCAATAACTGTGCATAAACAGGTTCTGCATATGATGTTATCCGAGCACCCAAATTGTCACTCAATCTCTCAGCGGCGCGCTTTAGTACCCGGAAGTTTTTTTACTCGTGCCCGAATTTGAATTTTTACTGGTGCTCGCCTTGCTTTTGACTTCAAGGACCTCAAGCTTACTCACCCAGTAAGTCTTGCACTCTGCAGTATTGGAAGCCGAGCATGACGGCTTCCCAACCAGTACATCTGCGCCAGCGCCAGCCATTTTTTGATTCATTTTTTGAAAATCAAAGGCATAGAATTCGCCGACCTTGCGGGCGCCCGCGTCGGAAAAATCGCGCTCTGCCTTGGAGAGCATGACCAGGAGCGTATCTTTGCCAGGTGGACCACCTGCCGTGAAGCTATATTTAGTTCCCGGGGGGACCGTCACTTCTTTTCCGATGGCCACCCGATTATCGCTATTGATGCCGTTCGGAAATAATTGGGTCAACTCACCTGCGGTGCCGGCCATGAATACGTATAGAAAACCGGCCTCGGTTGAAACGACCGAAAATTTTAACTGATCTTTGCCGATCACCAAGGTTTGATTGACCAAATTGACTTTCAGTACAGGGTCTTTGCCCGCATTCGATTCAACGGTTTGAATAAATTTTTGTGCATCGGGAAGGCTGTCAAGCGCCGCCACTTTAGGTGTAGCGGCTGCTTCTGGCGGCGTGCTGACTTGGGCCGCGCTTGGGCCTGTTGAAGTTGCCGAGGACTGCGTTGTCGCGGATGTTGTAGCTTGTGAAGGAGGTTGCGGCGCAGGTTGGGGGGGCGTCCCTGTTGACGGCGCAACAGGCACTGGCGCGGGAGGCGACGACATTGCGGTCGGCTCGTTAGCCTTTGAACTTTTGCTTGCCGTTACCTGAGGGGCGGGCGACTGGGCGAACCACCACACCCCAGCGGTTAGTATTGCAACGCCAGCTCCGATACCTCCAAACAGTGGTAGTTTTGACGGTTTAGGTGGAGCCTCAGCAGAGGGCGCTTGCGCTCGACTGGACGTCGTCGTCGCGGGTACAGGCCTTGTAGGTGCTTTGACCGTGGTCTGGGGAGCTGAGCTTGAAATGGTCTTTGAAATGGTCTTTGTACCTGTCCGCGCAACCGGTATGGTCGGCAGGAGCTCGCTCTGCGCAACC
>JANLRI010000455.1:0-7285 GCA_031361565.1 Betaproteobacteria bacterium
GCTGTATTAAACTGGAAGGATCCACATTCTAAGCTTCTCGCTTTGACTGGCGGAAAGCCCCGATTTTTTGCGATGTACTTTGATGAACCTGCTTTTGCAAGACTTTTTGTTTTTACGTTACACACGACGATTTCCCGCGCACACCCGTCGCCCTGAGCTTTGCCATGCATAAGCTCAGTCTGGTGTTGTTGGCGATGGCCTGCCTGCTTTATGTGTTTAGCGTGTTGCGTTTGTTGAAGGCGAATAGCCGCGCTATCTTGCTGGCCTTCACTCTGCACTTGTTGGGACTCGCGCTGCAATTGTTCTCCCAGCCGGCTCGCTTCGGGTTTGCTCAGGCTCTATGCGCAACGCTTTGGGTCTCGCTGGCCGTGCTGCTTTATGAGTCCAAGACCATGGATCTGCGCTCTCTTTTACGAGTTTTAGCGCCAGTGGCCGCGCTCACCTGTGCTTTGGCGGTGCTTTTTCCCGGTCAAATCTTGCCTGTTTCAGCCTCTCGGCCCAGTTTCGTGGCTCATCTGCTGATGGGTACGGCGGCCTACGGGGTGCTCCTGATGGCGGCCTTGCATGCCCTGTTGATGGTGAGTGCCCAAAGGGCCTTGCAGTCGAGTGACGAGGACGACAGTCGCAATTTGGGTCCGCTACGATTGGTCGGCGAGTTGCCACCTCTAATGGCTCTAGAAAAGCTCTTGTTCAGCTTGATCGGACTGGGCTTTATTCTCCTCAGCTTAACGTTATTAAGTGGCACGTTGTTTTCGGGTGAAGTGCTGGGACGGGCCTTTCGCTTCGACCATAAAACCTTGTTCACCCTTTTGGCCTGGCTGGTTTTTGCGGTGTTGCTGGTGGGCCGAAAGCTGCGAGGATGGCGCGGTCGCACGGCCTTACGCTTCACCTTGGTGGGCTTTGCCCTTCTTTTGTTGGGTTACGTTGGAAGTCGTTTTGTCCTTGAGGTGTTGCTTGGTCGATAAAAAAAATACTGGGGGCCTGCATGGGTAAGTTATTGAGTTGGGTAGCGATCGCCTTCGCTATTTATGTCGCATATAAGATCGTGATGGCTTTACAGCGCAAAGCGCAGTTGCGCCAGTCCGCTGAGTCCGACCCACAAGCGAAGGACGCCTCGCGCGAGTCCACTTCGGCCCAGCCCGCTCAACTCACCACCTTGATCGCCTGCGCACACTGCGGGCTGCAATTACCTAAAGACGAGGCGGTTGGCATGAGTGATCGTTTTTATTGTGGCGAAGCGCATGCCCGCCTGGGTGTCAAAAAGACGGGTGAGGCTTGAGGCGATCGCAATGGCGCGCGATGCGTTGGCTTGGCGCCATGCGCATCGGGGTCGCCTTGGTCTTGCTGTGGATCGTATTTGCAAACTGGTCGTCGTCCCTGGTTCCACTGGACCAAAGAGCATGGGTTCAGCCTCTCGCCTGGAGCTACGTGCTGATTGCGCTAGTGCTTTTCGGCGCCCATTGGAAGTGGATGCGGGCATTTTATTGGCAATGGGCACTGGGCAGTTTGTTAGATGTTATTGCGCTCAGCTTGATTGTCTTCACCACCGGTCCACGGGCCGGTTTGGCGCCTCTGATTCCGATTATGGTGGCGGGTGCTTCTGTGCAGGTACGACCGCGTTGGGCCTTAAGCTTGGCCGCAGGAGCATCCCTGGCCCTGCTCGTGGCAACCATGATGCGAAGCATTTCCTTCGACGAGACGGATACCGCCAATTTTTTGGTGGCAGGTCTCGTCGGCGCGGCTAGTTTTCTAGCGGCGGCGACCATGAGTTGGTTGGCCACACGTCTTCAAGCCCAAGAACAGCTCGCCGAAGCGCGCGGCCAAAACCTCAGAACCCAACTTTCAGTGACCCGCCGGGTGATTTTGGAACTGGAGCAGGGCGTTGTGCTCTTGGACGCGGATTCTCAAATCAAATTACTCAATCCTGCCGCCGAACGCATGTTGGGCGAGGCGCAGCTTGGTCGGTCTTTGGAAAATGCCAAATTGGGTCAAGCTTGGGTGGCCTTAAGGCGGATGATTGCCGTCTTGCCACATCGCGGTGATCAAAGTTTCGAGCTCGGCTTGCCGGTGGCCGATGGACTGTCTGCGGGTGCCTTGCGCCAAGTGCGCGTGCGGGTCTTGCAGATTCAAGGCTCACAGACCGATGCGACTTCGTTGGCCAATGTGAGCTCTTATTTCGGTCATGGCGCGCACCCTGGCCTGGAGGGCGATTCTGGCGATACACTCATTTTGCTTGAGGATGTGCAGTCCTTACAGGATCGCGCGCAGCAGCTTAAACTGGCTGCAATGGGACGACTGTCGGCCTCGATCGCCCATGAGATCCGCAATCCCCTGGGGGCGATTCGGCATGCCAACAGTTTGCTCGGTGAACATCTTCAAGGCGATCTGGTTCGAGCCGTGGAGCGCGGTAGCGATGGCGGTGATGAAGTGACCGTCAAATCCCAGTCCACGGTCCTTGGCAAGGCCAAGCAGCAAGCGCGTCTGTCTAAAATTATTGAAGACAATACGGTACGCATCAATACCATTGTTGAGGACGTGCTGGCGATTGCGCGACGGGATCGGGCGCAGATTGAGCCCATCGAGCTGGCGGCTTTTTTGCCCGGGCTTTTGGACGAACATTTGGCGCATAAGCAAATTGATGTAGATCAAGTCCGACTCGTTTTAGCGACGGACGAACCCTGCTGGTTTGATGCCGGTCACCTGCGTCAGGTTCTGATCAATTTGCTGGATAATGCCTTGCGCTTTGCACCGAGAGGCGAGGCCAGCGTCAAGGTGGAATGGTCCCGTACGCCTTCGGGACGCTTGCAGCTATCAGTAGCGGATGCCGGGCCTGGCATCGACGGGGCGCAAATCGAACATGTGTTTGAGCCTTTCTATACAACCCATACCCAAGGGACCGGGTTGGGGCTTTTTCTGGTGCGAGAATGGTGCCTTGCGAATCAGGCCGAGATTGGCTACCAGCGCTTGCCTGATACTTCAATTTACTCAGGTGCCTTCATTATTGAGCCAGAGGTCAAGGCCGCTTGATTTTTCGAGGTGCGGCATACTAGGGCGGTGACTCACCACACTAGGTCTTTTGGGTGTTTAAGGTTTGGTTTTAATTATTCAGGGTTAAAAGTTTCAATGAGCAGTGTGCCTCGAGTATTGGTAGTGGATGACGAAGCCGACCTACGGGAGCTTTTGGAGCTGACCTTGGTGGGGATGGGGCTGGACGTTGATTGCGCGGCCAGCGTGACTCAGGCTAAACAATATTTGGCTTCGCATTCCTATGGCTTATGCCTGACCGACATGCGTTTGCCTGACGGTAATGGCCTCGAGTTAGTTGAACATCTCAACGAAAAATTTCTGAATCTCCCGGTGGCTGTATTGACGGCGTACGGCAGTGCCGAGAACGCCGTGGCGGCGCTCAAGGCGGGCGCCTTTGACTATTTAAGTAAGCCCATTGCTTTGGACGCCTTACGTAACTTGGTGCGGGGTGCCCTGGGCCAACACGGGCCGAATGGCACGCATGCCAGTGCGCCTGCGAGCGTCGGAGGTCGACCTGCGACCCGGCTATTGGGAGATTCGGCCGTGATGGCCTCGGTGCGTGAGCAAATTGCGCGCCTGGCGCGCAGTATGGCGCCGGTGGCGATTCATGGCGAATCCGGCTCGGGCAAGGAGCTTGCGGCTCGCCTGATTCATGAGTCCGGTGCACGTCAAGGCAAACCTTTTGTGGCAGTGAACTGCGGCGCGATCCCTGAAAACCTCATGGAATCAGAGTTCTTTGGCCACCGTAAAGGCGCGTTCACGGGCGCAGACCAAGAGCGCGAGGGTTTCTTCCAGGCCGCCCATGGCGGCACCTTGTTCTTGGATGAAGTGGCCGACTTGCCCCTGGTCATGCAGGTCAAATTACTGCGTGCGATTCAAGAGAAAAAGGTTCGTAAAGTAGGCGCCACTTCAGAAGAGCCGGTGGATGTACGCATCATTAGCGCGACTCATCAAGATCTTGCAAAATGCGTGGCGGTGGGGCGCTTCAGACAAGATTTGTTTTATCGACTCGATGTCATCCGACTTGAGTTACCCGCGCTACGCGAGCGACCAGAGGACTTGTCCGCGCTGTGCGACGCGATCCTCCTCAAATTGGGCGAGCGGGCCGGGATGTCGCCGATCCCGCGCCTATCGAGTATGTGCCTAAGGTTTTTGGTCACCTACCATTTTCCGGGAAATGTCCGCGAGTTAGAAAATATTCTTGAGCGCGCGCTGGCCTTCTCGAATGGCGAGGTGGTCAACGTCGAAGATCTGGGCCTGAAGCCGCTCACCACGGAGGCGCTGGCCAGTGAGCCTGCCGAGGCCGACCTGTTTCCCGAGGGGGAGTTTTCGGCGAGTGCAGGCCATAGCGCGAGTGCGCCGCATACTGGGTCGGCAAGCGCTCGCGCTCTGCTCTCCTTGGACGGCGTGCCCGAAAGTCTGCCCGATTATCTCGATCAAATTGAGCGAGAAGCAATCGGAAAAGCCTTGGAGAAAACGAAGTACAACCGAACTGCAGCATCGAAGTTGCTCGGCATTAGTTTTCGGGCGCTACGCTATCGCATGCAGCGCTTGGACATGAATTAAGCCCCTCGGAGTTAACCAGTCATGAAGGGGGCGGATCGCTTGAGTTCTTCGGTGTGGCTTGAGGGCGGCTGGTTGGCTCGGGCCAAGACGACGCGCTCACCCAATTTCGATCAACGTCCCTCGAGCGTGCCGATTGAGCTCCTGGTTATTCATTACATTAGTCTGCCTCCTGGTCGGTTTTCAGGCCGCGCGGTGGAAGACTTGTTTTTGAATCGGCTTGATCCGCTCAGCGACCCGAGCTATGCAGCCTTGAAGGGCCTGAAGGTGTCGGCCCATTTTTTCATTCGAAGAAGTGGCGCCCTAGTGCAGTTTGTGGGTTGTGATGCGCGCGCATGGCATGCCGGTCAATCGGAGTTTGAAGGGCGTAAGGCCTGCAACGATTTTTCGATTGGGGTGGAACTGGAGGGCGATGGCGAGCATCCCTTTACCGTGCGTCAATACGCCCGCCTGTTAACCTTAAGCCGGGACTTGATGCTGCGATACCCGCTGCGGCATGTGCGTGGTCACAGTGATATCGCTCCGGGGAGAAAGTTTGATCCTGGGCCTTACTTTGATTGGCGACGTTACGGTGAAAGCGCCTTGGCTTTGTCAAGAGATTTACGTCAAAATTTATTTTTGTCGCCCAAACTCGCCAAATTAGGGCGCTCAGCGTTAGAGCTTCGTTAAATCTTAAAAATTTCCGATCCTGGCAAATCCAGGCTGAGATTAACTAAACCCTTACGGCATGGCGGTTTGAGCCGAATTTCACCCGCTAGCCCGCGCCAGGACTGAGTTCTTTTGACTTGCTTTAAGGTTCTTAGGGCTTTCCGGCGAGTGAGGAGATGCTCGCTTTTGCCTTTCAGCAAGTGATCAGACCCAATGCTTTTTTTAAACGCGAAAGAATAGGTGTAACTCTCTGTTTTTATTCGAAGTGTTCGGCTTGCAAGCCTAGGCCAATAGCACTAGAATTAGGGTTGTGACGAGGACAATACCCCATATCTAGTGGTGCCAGCTGCTTCGCGCAAACAAAAAAAACTAGCAATTTCACTCGCAATTTCCACAAGTCCGACAGTCTGGAGGCTAAACAATGCAAAGGGTCAGTTCGCAAACCCAGGGTAGTTCTTTTCATCCGAGCGCAACGGGTGTCACTAATATTACGTCCAAGGTCGATGCGACCGCTGGCGCAGATTTTTCCGATTACAAAATTATTCGCCGCAATGGCTCAGTGGTGGCTTTTGAGCCAAGCAAAATCGCAATTGCCTTAACGAAGGCTTTTTTAGCGATTTCTGGCGGCCAAGGTGCGGCCTCGGCGCGTATTCGTGAGCTTGTTGATCGCATGACTCAAACGGTCGTGCACGCGCTCACTCGGGCCAAGCCTGCTGGCGCAACCTTTCATATTGAAGATATTCAAGATCAGGTTGAGCTCACATTAATGCGCTCGGGCGAGCATGAAGTCGCGCGTGCCTATGTGTTGTACCGTGAGCGTCGCTCCCAGGAACGGGCTGCGAAGCGTCAAGAGTCTGCGGTGGAGCAGCCCAGCATCAGCGTTCTTGATAAAGGCGTTCGTAAGCCCTTAGATCACGCCGCGCTGACCCATTTGGTGCAATCCGCCTGTAGCAATTTAGGGGAGTACGTGACGGCAGAGCCGATCATTGCCGATACCGTCAAGAATCTTTACGACGGAGTGCCTATTGAGGAAGTGTACAAATCGGCCATTCTCGCGGCGCGTGCCCTGATCGAAAAAGATCCGGCCTATAGCCAGGTCACGGCACGAATTTTGTTGCATACGGTACGCCGCGAAGTCTTGGGTGAGGACATCACTCAAGAGCAAATGAAAGAGCATTACAGCCAGTACTTCCCCAAGTTTATTAAGCGCGGGGTTGAAGGTGGTTTGTTGAATGAAACGCTTTTGCAGTTTGATATGCAAAAGATCGGCGCCGCTCTCGTGGCCGACCGTGACTATCAATTCACCTATCTCGGTCTGCAAACCCTGTATGACCGTTATTTCTTGCACATCGATGAAACTCGCATTGAAATGCCGCAGGCTTTCTTTATGCGAGTCGCCATGGGCCTAGCGCTGAACGAAGTGCACCGCGAAGACCGTGCCATTGAGTTTTATGAGTTGCTCTCGAAGTTCGATTTCATGAGCTCGACGCCGACGTTGTTTAATTCAGGCTCCTTGCGTTCTCAGCTCTCCTCTTGTTATTTAACAACCGTGAATGATGATCTTGAGGGCATTTACGAGGCCATCAAAGAAAATGCTTTGTTGGCTAAGTACGCTGGCGGATTGGGCAATGACTGGACGCCGGTGCGCGCACTCGGCTCTCATATCAAGGGCACAAACGGCAAGAGCCAAGGTGTAGTGCCCTTCCTCAAGGTGGTCAACGACACGGCAGTTGCCGTGAACCAGGGCGGTAAGCGTAAGGGCGCAGTCTGCGCCTATCTCGAAACTTGGCATCTTGATGTGGAGGAGTTTTTCGAGTTGCGCAAGAACACCGGTGATGATCGCCGCCGCACTCACGATATGAACACGGCGAACTGGATCCCCGATCTGTTCATGCGCAGGGTCAAAGAGAACGCAGAGTGGACCCTGTTCTCACCCGCCAATGTACCCGATCTGCATGACAAGTTCGGCAAGTCTTTTGAAGAGGCCTACGTTCGTTATGAGCAAATGGCGACAGCGGGGCAGATCAAGCTGTTCAAGAAAGTACCC
>JANLRI010000618.1:0-6847 GCA_031361565.1 Betaproteobacteria bacterium
ATTCGATGCAGCGCTCTGCATCACAGATGAATTTCATTCTTGCCATGATTTTTCCTTATGCTTTTTCGACGTTGCAGATGGTCGTCTTGGTCTCTTGCATCATCGTTACTGCGTCGTAACCATAAGTGGTGGCGGTATTCACAGACTCACCGCGGATCAGCGGGGCCGAGCCTTCTGGGTAATACTCTTTCATATCGCGCCCCTGCCACCATCCCGAGAAGTGGAAAGGCATAAAGGTGTGGTCCGGAGCGACCCGCTCAGTGATTTGAGCTTGCACTTTAAGCTGGGCACCGGTGGGCGTTTTGAGCCATACAAACTCACCGTTACGGATACCACGCTCCGAGGCTGCCTTGGGATGCAACTCAACAAAAGCATTTTGTTGCAATTCGGCTAACCAAGGGTTGGAGCGCGTTTCTTCACCGCCACCTTCATACTCCACTAAGCGCCCTGAGGTCATGACCAGAGGGAATTTCTCATGCAACTTGCTGTCAACGTTTTTCTGTTGCAAGGATTTGAACAGGGTGGGTAAACGCCAGAAATTTTTCTTGTCATCATGCGATGGGTACTTGGCGATTAAGTCTGGCCGGTTGCCATACAGAGGCTCGCGATGCACGGGCACCCCGTCCGGGAAATTCCACACCACGGCGCGAGCCTTAGCGTTTCCGAAAGGATGGCAACCGTGAACCTTCATAGCAACACGAATAATGCCGCCCGAAGCATCGGTCTTCCAGTTCTTGCCTTCGGCCGCTTTTTTCTCAGCCTCGGTCAACTCATCCCACCAGCCCAATTTCTTGAGCAAGGTATGGTCGAACTCGGGGTAGCCCGTAGTGATATCTGCGCCTTTACTGTGCGAACCATCTTCCGCCAGGAGCGAGGTACCGTCTCGCTCCACACCGAAGTTGGCGCGAAAGTTACCGCCTCCGTCCATGACATGGCGAGTGGTGTCGTAAAGGTTTGGCGAACCGGGGTGCTTGAGCTCGGCAGTGCCATAGCAAGGCCATGGCAAACCGAAGTAGTCCCCGGTAAGGTCGTAACCTGTCACAGCATCTTTACCACCTTTGGCGCGCAAGGTCTTCACGTCGAACATGTGCATGTTGCGCATGTGCGCTTTCAAGCGCTCAGGTGTTTGGCCGGTGTAGCCAATGGTCCAGACCGACTTATTGATTTCACGCAAAATCGATTCTGGCTCAGGCTCTTTCCACTCAATGCCATGTTTCTTAAATGTGGTCATCTTGTAGTTTTTCGACAGTTCGGCGCCAAAGCCGAAGCGATCCGCAAAAGCCTGCATCAAGGTGTGGTCGGGCATCGACTCAAACAAGGGCTCGATGACCTTCTCACGCCATTGAAGCGAGCGGTTCGATGCAGTGGCCGAGCCTGAAGTTTCAAACTGAGTAGCGGCAGGCAACAAATACACCTGACGATTAGGGTTCACCTGAGCACCATCCACCGGCATCGCAGCCATCGCCGCGCTGGCTGAAGGATAGGGATCGACCACAACTAAGAGGTCGAGCGCATCAAAGGCTTTCTTCATCTCCAGGCCGCGCGTTTGAGAGTTAGGCGCATGCCCCCAGAACACCATCGCTTTAACGTTGGAGTCTTGATCGATCAACTCGTTTTTCTCAAGAACCGCATCAATCCAGCGCGACACCGTGGCACCAGATTTCTCCATCATGTTCGGTGCGAACTGTTTCTTGATCCATTCGTAGTCCACGCCCCACGTCGACGCGAAGTGCTTCCAAGCACCTGCGGCCAAGCCGTAATAGCCGGGCAGGGAATCAGGGTTAGGACCAACGTCGGTTGCACCCTGCACGTTGTCGTGACCACGGAAGATGTTGGCGCCGCCGCCAGACACCCCGATATTGCCCAGGCACAACTGCAACAAGCAGGAGGCGCGCACAATCGCGTTACCGGTGGTGTGATGGGTTTGGCCCATACACCAGACGATCGTTGAAGGACGATTGTTAGCCATCATTTCGGCGGCTTTGAAGACCGTGGCTTCAGGGACACCGCAGGCCTCTTCAACCTTGTCAGGGGTCCATTTCGCCATCACCTCTTCGCGCACTTTGTCCATGCCCCAGACACGGTCATTGATGTACTTTTTGTCTTCCCAACCATTCTTGAAGATGTGATACATCATGCCGAACAGGAAAGGGATGTCCGAGCCCGAACGAATACGAATAAATTCATCGGCCTTGGCCGCAGTGCGCGTGAAACGCGGATCGACCACGATCATCTTCGAACCGTTTTCCTTGGCATGCAACATGTGCATCATCGAGACGGGATGGGCCTCGGCGGCGTTCGAACCGATATACATCGCACACTTCGTGTTTTGCATATCGTTGTAGCTATTGGTCATCGCACCATAGCCCCAGGTATTGGCCACGCCAGCTACCGTCGTGGAGTGACAAATACGGGCTTGATGATCCATATTGTTGGTGCCGAAGAACGACACAAACTTGCGCATCAAATAGGCTTGCTCATTGCTGTGCTTGGAAGAGCCGACCCAGAAAGTTGAATCAGGGCCTGAGGTTTTGCGCAGGTCAAGCAGCTTGGCGCTGATTTCGCTCAGCGCCTGCTCCCAGGAAATCTTGGTGTATTTGCCGTTCACCAACTTCATCGGCGTTTTGAGACGATACTCCCCGTGACCATGTTCACGGATCGCTGCGCCCTTGGCACAATGGGCACCTAAGTTGATCGGGGAATCAAACACAGGTTCCTGGCGAACCCAAACGCCGTTCTCAACCACGGCATCGACCGCACAACCCACCGAACAGTGGGTACATACGGTGCGCTTGACTTCGATCTTGCTAGTGGCGGTTTGTGCTTGTGCTTTCTCCACGCCATCGAAGGTCAACCCAGCGGCGGCGGCACCGACACCCACTCCGACTCCCGAGCGCTTCAGGAAGGAGCGGCGGTTGAGCGTATTTCCCAAGGTGCTATTCAAACCCCGGAACAAACTATTGGCCAAAGCTCCTTGCGGCGCAGTGGACACGGCGGATGATTTTTTTCTCTGCAATTGCATTTTGTGTCTCCTGCTTTAGACCAGGGTGGTCCGGTAGTAATGTTTAACATGCTCAGTAACGTGATAACCACCACCTTTGCCCTTGGTGTCTGGCTTGGCCGTCAAGCTTGGCTCAGTCGGCACTTGACCTGACGTGAGAATCACGGCGGCGGCGCCCGTGGTTGCAGCGCCCGCGCCCAGCAAAAACTTGCGGCGGGTAGCCACCGTTACTGGGTTCGAATCGCGTTTTAGATCGGTGGATTTCATCACTCACTCCGTCACAACAAATGGTTTAGTGTTTAGTTACTAGGACTTATTCTTCAAAATCAAACGACTGCCGCTCAATCGCGAAAAAGCTTCGCATCAAACGGGCAGCATGCTTATAAAAATGGGTATTGCCATTGGCCTCAATGGTGTCACTGGCTTGCTCAAACCAATCGGCGATAAAACCCATAAAGAGCTCTTTTTGCTCAGCAATAGGCACACGATCCAGGATGAGGCGGCGCATAGAGGCGCACAGCAAGCTCAAATGGTCTTCGGTATCGGCGATCTCTTCTTTGCGGGCATAGCCGAGACGATTCAGTAAGGAGCGCAAATCAACGAGGGGTTTCTCATGCAAGAACCCCGCTTGGTAAAACGAGGCATTTAAAAAAATCTCTGCCTTGCCGGTGCCCACAAATACAAGATCGAACTCTTCTTTCAGAAGCTCAGGTTGCGCAGCAACACAGGCCCGACATAGACCGGCGAAGCAAGGCTCGAGCCCGCCCGGTGGATCCTGACTTAGCTCAGCTACATCGTGCCCCAACCCCACACCGGATAACTGCGCCAGTGCCGCTTGATCTAAAGGAGCACTAAACAAGCGACCGATCAGCCCGTACCAATCGGCGCGCGCAAGATCTTCATCGCTTAAGGGTTGAATACGGCTGACGTCGAGCACTTGCATGTGGACCAGGGGCTACTCGCCACGCCTCACATCGTGGATCGAGGCTTGCTCGGTCGAAGAATACATATCCACGACCCGGCAATCCGAACACATTTTTAGGCGTTCAGCCGCGGGCCCTGCAAATGCACTATGGCCGGAAAGTTTCGCGATCATATTCTCAATCATCATCAGCGTTCCAAAGGCTTTTCCGCATTTCACACAATGAAACGGTTTGGCCTCATTAACCACTGCCTGATGCTCTCTCCCCACCTCAAAATTCCAACGCGGCTCCAAACTGATCGCTTGCTCTGGGCAAGTCTTCTCACATAAGCCACACTGGACACAGTTTCGTTCTAAAAACCGCAACTGCGGTTTGTCTTCCCCGGACTGCTGGCCATCCAAAAGAGCGCCTTCTGGACAAGAACCAACGCAAGCCAAGCATAGAGTACATTTTTCGGCGTTAATACTCAAGCCGCCAAAAGGAGCGCCAGCGCTTAAAGCCACAAAGCTTGGCAAACTGACCATGTTCTCTAGCGCGGTCGATGCCGAGTCCGTGCTTTTGAGTTTCGCTTCAATCGCTTTCTGCGCAAGTTTTTGGGCCTGCTTCTGTAAGTAACCGATCGCGACTTCAATCGCTCGGCGTTTTTCTTTGGGCACGGCAAACCCGGCAGGCTCGAAACCCACGGACAGACCCGTCTCACGAGACCAGGTAGACGCGCTCACTTTGACCTTGACGATCTCCTGCTGAAGCCCTTCTAGGCTAGAACGTCCGTTCGAATCGCCACTTACGACACTTATCACGGTCGTCAACTCACTAAACAAGGGCGCTACGATTTCGCCGACTAATTGAGCCTGAAATTTTGAAGCTTGAACATATTGCGGCGCAGCATTATCCGCAAACAGAATGACTACGCGACGCGCACCGTAAGCCAAGGCTGCGAGCATTAAGTCGGCGCCAACACTGGCTACATCATGCACAAAAATCGGCAAGAAATTGGCGGGTAGTCCTCCCGTTGTCGCCGAAGTACTGAGGCTGTTCAAATCCGCTTTGGAGTTTTCATCTGCAAAAAGCAAGATCGGTGACGACGCAGGCACGGGATCCGCCAACTGCCGATAAACGGATAGGCCGCGTCGAATACGTTCACCCACCCGATCCGTCACCGGATACGAAAAACTCATTGCGCCCGAAGGGCACACCGTAGAGCACGCTCCACAACCCATACAGAGATGGGGCTCGACCTCTACCTTGTCGCCTAACGAGCGAATGGCTCGGGTTGAACAAACGTCGATGCACTGGTTGCACCCCACGGTCTTGTTTCGGCCATGAGCGCAAATCCGGGGATCGTAGGAAAAGTACTTGGGCTTTTCAAACTCCCCCACCTGAGTGCTAATCGACATCATGGCTTGCAGCGCCGCACCATCGTCCAGGCCTGGCCGGTAATAACCCTGTGGCGCGTGGAACTGAGTGAAGGTGCTGGCTTGAGAAATGAGGGGATCGCGCAGATCGAAAATCACATCAAATTCAGCCTCACGATTTTTATCAACGCGATCAAAATCGATGGCCGCCACCGGTCCGCAAGCTTGCACACAGGCTCGATGGCCGTCGCATAAGCTGAGATCAACCTGAAAATCAGACGAAATCGCCTGACTGGGACATGCTGCAACACAGGCGCCACAACGCACGCAACTGTCTAGATCAATTGGATTTTGTTGGCTCCAGCGTGCTTTAAAAGCACCAAGCCAACCCGTTAAACCCAGTAACTCACCGGTTAAGACAGGATAGGAACGCACCTGCTTGGCGAGGCCCATCAGGCCAAATGTGCCGGTCACTAAGGCGCTGATCGTTAACGCTCCCACAGCCTGAGCCAAGCCCATCTTGTGAAGGCGATCAGCCCACAATAATGCCCGTTGTCCAGAGCCGATCACCAGAACCCGCCCTTGCGAGGCATAGGAAACTGAGGCCACGGGGTCGACCAGTTCGCGCGAGGCCATTTCAAGCAAGGCCGCCATTTTGGCTTGTGCCGAGCCTCCCTCCTGCCCCCAGCCGGCCAGTTCGCGAATATTCACAAAACGAATCGGCGCTATGGTTTGCTTGCGGGTGGCTAACTCGGAAAAGAGAGGCGCTTCCTGGGTGCAGGCCACCAAAATATCCTGGGTCCCCTCCAGTGCCGGATTGATTTTCGTGACTTCACGCCGACACAATTGAGTGGCACGCTCAATCTGATGACTCGCCAAGGCCTTGTCCAGTGCCTCAGTGGGCGCGGGCAAGGTGAGCGTGCTGTTGCAAGAACAGATAAATGTTCTTGAAGTCTTGGCGGTCAAAAGAGTCTCCGGATTGCACCTCGAGCACAGCGAGGCGACGAAGGGCCTGTCGCGCTAACGATAACCCACAGGCGATAGCCCACAAGCTATAGAAATACGCGCAAACCTCTGCTCCCTGTATTTTACTCCGAGTCAGATCGCAAAGCCTGTGAATTGGCCCTCATTACTGCCCTAATTCGCCTTTCTGTTTTTCATTTTTATACTCAGGGGGGAGTGCAACGCGGGGACCCGGAGATTCGAGTTCCGGCGGGCTCGCTTTATGTAGCGGGCCGGCCTCTGATGCGCCCGGGTCAGGTTCGAGCAAATTAAGTTCGAGCGAATCGGCAGCCGTACCCTGGGAAGCATCGACCGCCTCTTTTTCCTGAATAGCGTCATCGCTTTCGACGGGATCGTCAAACAAACAGAAAGCCTTGGACTTCAGAAGGTCTTTGAGCATTTCAGCGGGAATCGGATCGGGCTGAGAGTAGTCCGCCACATAGGTATCGAGACCGTCCATGACGTTAAAGCTTGGATCGGCAAAGAGCTTTTTCAAAGCAGCGTTGCGAGATTCTGCTGATATTGAAGATTCTTGTCGGCGGTGAGGAATGCGTCGAACTGCTCGG
>JANLRI010000479.1:0-16003 GCA_031361565.1 Betaproteobacteria bacterium
GTCGTTTTTCTTGGCCGCCAAATACAAGGCATTGTTGTTGTTGGTCTGAGCGTCGGTCAGAAATGCTGCTTGAAACACGGCGTCGCGAGCCTGGGTGGGTGTTTCACCTGCTGCACCGGGTAACTTGTTGGTCGTAACCAAAGTGGTGTAAGTCAAGGTAGGACTCGGCAGCAGGGTTTCAATGTATTCCGAGTACGGAGCTTTGAAGGCCTGGGTCACCGGGCTGTAAATGCCGCCATAGATTTTTTGCCAAGAGGTGACTAAGTACGGTACGAAGAACTGTACGCCGGCGATTACCGCAGGGCTCTTAATCGAACCGGACAAGTTGTAGGGGCCGGCCAGATGCGCGCCCGCCGCGACGACAATTTCGCTCGGGATGTCGCGTTCAATCGCGCGATGAGCCGCCATCGATGAATGACCGCCTTGCGAGTATCCGGTCAACATGACCTTACCCGATAAGTTGAGTCCCACGCCGGCTGCAGCTCCACGGGCCGCGCGAATCGAATCGATCACAGAACTGGCTTCGGAGTCGGCATGTAGATAGGGATGATAGGCATACGTCGATTTAGCAAAGCCCAGGTAGTCGGTGGCGACCACCGCATAGCCTTGAGCAGCATAGACCGCGGCCAACAGGAACGTTTCACCATCGGAAGGGTTGGCCAAGGTGCGCGGTTTCTGTACGTCGGTTCCCTTTGCATAGGCCACCAAGGGGGCGGCGGTAGTAGCGCAGGTGCCGCTCGGAGCGAGAAGCACACCGGATGCGTTAGCTTCCTCGCCATAGACTCCCGCCGTGGAGTAGAACAAAGAGACGACCTTGACGTCGCACTTCGCTTTGCCACTTAAGGCTTGAAGGCCGGACGAAGCGGTCGCAGCGTCAATCTGCGCGGCCGTAAGTGTGGTGATCGTCGTTGGGTTTTCGAGCAACGCGCCGCGCGGTATCGCTGAATCGCCGCAAGCCGCGAGTAGGGTAGCCGCGGCAGGCAGGGTCAATAGTTTTAATTTCTGAATATTCAATGTAGTCTCCTCTAGGGGTTAGGGTTCTCAATGCGCGGGTCCAAACTCTCTGGTCTTTGACTTCGCTTACCTATTTCGAGCAGTCGCTCCCGCGACCAACCAAGTGCCCGAGCAAGTGAGTTTAATTGTACGCTCAGAAGTAGGGCAGGAGGGTGCTATGGCCTGGCTCACCGGTTCCGGCTCTGCGTATCGGCGGGCCCCTTTAGAGTTTAGAGCGAGATTGTTTAAACTAGTCGAGTTATTGATTGAATTGCGCTCTCACGTGCACTAAAGTTTAAGGAATACTTCCATGGGCCAGATTGTTGGCGCAGCCATCGTTTCGCATCATCCTGGACTAATGCAATGCGAAGAATTTCGTGTGCTGCAAGGCGCCGGGGCCGATTCTGATTTGATCCCAGGCTATGCGCGAGTTCGTCAAAAAATATTGGCGGCTAATCCCGATGTGGTGATGATCTTTGACACCCATTGGTTTACCACGGGTTATCACTTGATTGACGGCGGCGCCCACTATCAAGGCACCTATCTGTCGGAGGAAATGCCCTGGTACTTGTACGGTGTACCCTATGATTATCACGGTCATCCCGAACTGGCGCTCGCCATCGAAGATGTGGCGCGAGAAAAAAAGGTTCAAACCAAGGCAGTCTGTAATCCGGCCTTGCCGCGTCACTATCCGAGCATCAATGTCATTAAGCAATTGCGCTTGGAGGGCACACCGATTGTCTCGGTCAGTTCTTGTCAGAATTGTCAGCCCAGGCATTTTTTGGAATCCGGTGAGGTCATTGCTGAGGCGATACGGCGTAGCCACTTGCGGGTGGTTTTGCTGGCTTCCGGGGCATTGAGTCATAGGTTCAACCAAATCGATTGGCGACCGACCCACCCGCGTATCTTTCATGAGACTAACGTTTCTCGACCCGAGAACGTGGTGAGCGATAAGCAGGCCATTGAGTTGATGAAGGCTGGTCGGCATGATGCAATTTTGGAGCACTGGGATCGCGACTACCGCAAGCTCCCCTGGGAGGCGTTTGGCGCGCATTACTTACAAATGATTGGTGCTCTGGGAGGCGCCAATTGCCGGGCCAGGGGCACGCCCTTGTCGGACTATGAGAACGCTCGTGGCACCGGCAATATTCATGTTTGGTTTGATCTTTAAGTATCGTCGAGGCTGTCATGAATTTTGAGTTTCCGTATAAAGAATTGCCTGCAATTTTGCGTGGGCCTAGAGTGGAACGGCGTCGAGTTTTAATCGGCGGAAGTGCCTACTGGGGTACCGTTATCGAGGGCGCTACATCGGCTGGGCAGTTGCGTTTAGATGACGGCCGGGTGGTTGACCCTAGTGTCTTGCCCCATTTGCCACCTGTGGAGCCCAGCAAGATTATCGCGGCCCATATTTCCTTCGTGTCGCGAAGTATGGAGACTCGCAATCTTCCGCGTCCCACTCCGACTCCGACCTATTTCACCAAGCCACCATCGTCCTTAAATGGACACGGTGGGCAAATCCTCAAACCCGCTGATTGCCTGTATCTCAATTACGAGAGCGAGTATGCGGTGGTGATCGGCAAGACCTGCCGCAATGTTCTCCCAGATGAGGCCTGGGATTACATGGGCGGCTTTTGTCCCGCACTCGATATGGGTTTGCAAAACTTCAGAGATACCGACCAAGGGTCCATGCTCAGAGTGAAAGGCGCAGATACTTTGCTGCCGATTGGCCCAGGCATCGTCACGGGCGTCAATATCTTCGAACAGACTTTGCGTACTTATCGTAATGGCTTAGTGGTGCAAGAAGCTCACATTGGTGACGAAGTCATATGGGGTCCGCATTACGTCATCGCGGATATTGCGCGGCACATTACGCTTGTCCCAGGCGATGTCATTTTAATGGGCACACCCTGCCATTCGCGCTCTGTCGATCCAGGTGATTTAATCGAATGTGAAATTACCGGTCTGGGTCGCTTGTCTGGCTTGGTCACAGCAATCGATGCGCCTCGGGCCGCAGCCCTCGGAGTGGGGCATCAGCCGAACGATAGCCCCGAAGTAAGACGGGTCGCCTTTGGTTTTGATGAGCGCGTGCCCGAGCGATTTAAAGAGAATTACCGTCGCGCGGCTGCGATGAAAAACCAACAGCCAAAGAAATGAGTGAGGGACGTGTGATGAAGGTTTGTATCGTAGGCGCTGGCGCTATTGGTGGTTTTATCGCTACCCGATTGGCCGTTGCGGGCGAGGCGCAAATAAGTGCACTCGCCCGTGGCGTGACGCTTCAAGCCCTAAAGCGCTACGGATGGCGACTCGATACGGTCGATGCGTCCGGCGCTATGCAGCAATTGCGCGCCCCGGCCCTGGCTAGCGACCAGGCGACTGAACTTGGCGTTCAAGATCTCGTGGTGATTGCCGTCAAGGGACCAGCTTTGTCGGGGTTGGCTCCGACCTTGGCTCCCTTGCTGGCTCCTGACACCTTGGTGGTACCCGCAATGAACGGTGTGCCTTGGTGGTTTTGTAAAGGCCTTCCAGGTTTTGGTGATGCGGCCCTGCAAAGCGTTGACCCCGGTGGTCTCATCGCTCAAGCGATACCTTTCAAGCAAGTGATTGGATGCGTTGTGCATACCAGCACCTCGACCTCCGAGCCTGGCCTTGTACATCACAAGTTCGGCAAAGGCCTCATCTTGGGCGAGCCCTTTGGAGGTCAGAGTGCCAGGGTTCAGGACGTCGTTGATCTCTTGGCGCGAGCGGGCTTTGACGCTTCGCAGTCCGTAAATGTGCGTTACGATATTTGGTACAAGCTGTGGGGCAACCTCACCATGAACCCGATCTCAGCCATGACCGGTGCGACCATTGAAGATATTCTTGCCGACCCCCTGGTTCGAGAGTTTTGCTCTGCCGCAATGCGCGAGGCCGCTGAGATCGGTGAGCGCATCGGTTGCTCGGTGACGCAATCGCCGGAGGATCGTCATGCGGTCACTGCCAAACTGGGCGCGTTCAAAACCTCCATGTTGCAGGATGCAGAAGCGGGTCGGCCATTAGAGCTTGACGCGATCGTCGCTGCGGTACGTGAAATCGGGCAGCGCTTAGGACAACCCACACCCAATGTCAACGCACTCCTTGGACTCAGCCGCCTATTTGCGCGCACCAAAGGGCTCTACCCCTTGGATTCCAATAAACCTGGTTCCCGGCAGTAACAACCCGGCATGTTGGTTCGAACCGCAGAGCGCTATTGAGACCCGCAAACGACGTAGGGCGAGCCGTTGTGATCGGCGCCGGACCTGCTGGCCTGATGGCCGCCGAGACGCTTTCGTTGGCAGGCATGAGTGTCGATGTTTTCGACGCTATGCCGTCTGTGGGCCGAAAATTTCTTTTGGCCGGCCGAGGCGGTTTAAATTTGACCCACGCCGAAGAGGCCGAAGTCTTTGTGACCCGCTACCAGGAGCGTCGTGACGAGGTCGGCAAACTATTGCAGACCTTTGATCCGAGTCAACTTCGTGCTTGGGTTCATGACTTAGGCATTGAGACCTTTGTCGGAACCTCCCAAAGAGTTTTTCCCAAGGAAATGAAGGCGGCGCCCTTACTGCGTGCGTGGTTGCATCGTCTCCGGGCTTCTGGCGTCCAGTTTAAGGTGAGGCATCGATGGGTGGGTTGGGATGAAAGCGGGGCCCTTCGCTTCGAAACGTCCTTGGCCGAGCAGCCCTTAGTGCGGGTAAAGGCCGACGTGTGCATTCTGGCGCTGGGCGGCGCCAGTTGGTCTAGGCTTGGCTCGGACGGTGCATGGATGCCTTGGCTCAAGGATAAAGGGGTTGACCTGAGCGCTTTACGTGCCTCCAACTGCGGGTTCAATGTGGCCGAGGGTTGGAGCGAGCATTTGCGAACTCGTTTCGCGGGCCAACCGATTAAACCGGTTATTTTGAATTTCACGGATTCGCGAGGCCAAGCCTTTTCTCGGCAGGGGGAGTTCGTAGTGACCGATACCGGGATCGAGGGCAGCTTGATCTACGCGGTTTCCGCACTGTTGCGAGACGAGATTGAGCGAAGTGGACAAGCTCAATTCTCGCTTGATCTCTTGCCTGATCGCTCGCTCGCTCAGATCGAACGAGCGATCACGGCGCCGCGCGGCTCGCGCTCGCTATCGAATCATCTGCGCACTAAGCTGGGTGTGCAGGGGCTGAAGGTGGCGTTGCTCTATGAGCTGCTCGACAAAGCCGTACTTAACGAGCCGCTTCGCCTTGCCAAAGCACTGAAATGCCTACCACTCACAGTCGTATCTACTCGACCAATAGATGAGGCCATTAGCAGCGCGGGTGGCGTGAAATTCGAGGCGATGGACGAGCACCTGATGCTGTCGGCGTTGCCTGGGGTGTTCTGCGCTGGGGAGATGTTGGACTGGGAGGCGCCCACCGGCGGATACCTTTTAAGCGCTTGCTTCGCGAGTGGGCGGGCGGCCGGTCTTGGCGCGTTGAATTGGCTCAAACGGCGATAGGTTGCGCCTTGTGTCAACCAACAGTGCTACTGACTGCGCGACCATGATCTCTAGGCATTGGACTTGAGCTTGGCTCGAACCATGGCGATATGCGATCTTAGGTGATAAACCTCATCGGCATGAGAGAGGGGAACGTTCAAGTTATTCACTTTGTCCTCAATCTCGTCGAGGCGTTCGAACATATCCTGATGGAGTCGAGCGCTTCGTTCTGTTTTAGGCACTTGAGTTTGCTTCTCAACATCCCGCAACTGGCCATACCAACGGTAGATTCTGGAGCGAATTCTCCAGGTATAGATGGGTGGCAAAATTCTCGAAAGCGGAATGAGCAGGGCGCCGAGCGAGAGCAGCACGATCCACATGCGCTCCACCAAGTTGGCCAGCCAAAAAGGCAGGTAGCGCTGCAAGAAGGGCGGCCCCGACTGGTAGTAGCGCGCTGCTTCCTTCGAGATCGGTAATTCGGTATCGACCAGGGAAGGAAATTTTCGTTCATCGGCGAACCAGCTTGCTTCAGTGTGAATAGCGTGTGCGGCCTGAATCAAAAGATCGACGGTTGCAGGATGAGCGTGATCGTTATGAACCAAGGTTGCCGTGGGAGCCACCATAGGCACCTCTTGAGGCGGAAGATCGGCCGCGACATCGACCATCCCTCGGGGCAAGGCTACGGCCGCCAAATTGGGTAATTTCCTGGAATAGGCCAAGGCTTGCGGGAAGGCCAAAAGCTTGATCCCCGGGGTTCGCAACAACATTTGAACCATTTGTGACTCTGGCGCGCTCACCATGACAAGAGCATCAATCTGGCCATCAAGCAAGCCAATCACCGCCTCTGTCGTATCGCTTTGAGAGGCCTTAATGTCTGAACGGCTCAGGCCATTCTCACGCAGCAGGGCTTCGGTGATTTTGGCCGAGCCGTTACCCGGCGCGCCAAGTTCTACCTTTAGGCCTTTTAGATCGCCAAGGCTTTTAAGGACGACAGCCTCGCGATAAAACAACCAGACCGGCTCAAAGAATAAACTGCCGATGGACGTTAAGGATTCGGTGTCGAGGTCCTCGCCAATCGTGGTCCCGCTGCGCATAAAAGCGATGTCCACTTTCGCCGCCGGGTCCAGCAACAAAGCAAGGTTTTCTCGTGAGCCTTGGGTAACTCGTAGATTGGCCTTTATGTGTTGCTTGGCTAGGATGGCCTGATAGCGTTTGGCTAAAGCGTAGTAGTCGCCATTTTCCGGGCCTGTCGCGATGGTGATTTGTTGAGGCGGGGCGGGATTGATGAACCAAAACGCGCCACCTAAAAGAATCAGGCACAGCAGGGCAAACGGACCCGCCGTAATGGCAAGGTCTCGGATAGATAAAAGCTTTCGCATCAATTGTTCGCTCATCACGTAAAGTGTACCGGCTCGGGCGGAAATGGGCTTTTCGCCCGGCGAGAGAAATATCACAGTTTCGACTGTCGGATTCCCCCTACTTTTCTATCTAGGGCTTGGGTTCCTTGGCGCTCACGGCTATAATGCGCGCTGTTCGAGGAGCGTTGCGACAATTTCCCCTTTGAAATTGCCAGGCTCGAACTTTAAAAAACGGCGCTCTTTATGTTCTCTTCCAACGACATAAGGAGCTACAAAATGTCAGCCGTTCTAAAATCTGCACTATCTAACGATTACCACGTTGCAGACCTCGCCTTGGCCGCTTTCGGCCGCAAGGAAATTACGATTGCCGAAACCGAAATGCCCGGTTTGATGGCTATTCGCGAAGAATTTAAAGTGAGCCAGCCTCTTAAAGGCGCGCGCATCACTGGTTCCTTGCACATGACTATCCAAACCGCCGTGTTGATTGAAACTTTGGTGGCTTTGGGCGCCCAAGTTCGCTGGGCCTCCTGCAATATTTTCTCAACCCAAGATCATGCTGCTGCCGCAATTGCCGCGGCTGGCATCCCCGTGTACGCCTACAAGGGCGAAAGTCTCACTGAGTATTGGGACTACACCCACAAGATTTTCCAGTGGGCCGATGGTGGCCTGACCAACATGATTTTGGACGATGGTGGCGATGCGACGCTATTGCTGCATCTCGGCACCAAGGCCGCCAAAGACGCTTCGCTCTTGGCGAATCCAAAGAGTGAAGAGGAAATCGCGCTGTTCGCGTCGATCAAGACTCAGCTCGCTAAAGATCCTGGTTTTTATGAGCGTAGCCTAAAAGCGGTGGTGGGAGTTACCGAAGAGACCACGACCGGTGTTCATCGTCTGTACGAAATGAGCAAAAAAGGTGAACTCGCCTTCCGTGCCATCAATGTAAACGATTCGGTCACGAAAAGTAAGTTCGACAATCTGTACGGCTGCCGCGAATCCTTGGTCGATGCGATCAAGCGCGCGACGGATGTCATGATCGCCGGTAAGGTGGCCGTGGTTGCGGGTTATGGTGACGTGGGTAAGGGCTCCGCTCAAGCTTTGCGCGCCTTGTCGGCCCAAGTTTGGGTGACTGAGATCGATCCAATCAATGCGCTCCAGGCCTGTATGGAAGGCTACCGCGTAGTCACGATGGACTACGCCGCCGACAAAGCCGATATTTTCGTGAGCGCCACGGGCAATTACAACGTAATCACTCACGACCATATGGCTCGCATGAAGGATCAGGCGATTGTATGCAACATTGGTCACTTCGATAACGAGATTGATGTTGCTGGCCTGAAGCAGTACCGTTGGGAAAATATTAAGCCCCAGGTCGATCACATTATTTTCCCGGCAGCCAATGGCTTGCCTGAGCGCCGCATCATTTTGCTGGCCGAAGGTCGCTTGGTGAATCTGGGTTGCGGAACTGGACACCCTTCATTCGTGATGAGCTCTTCGTTCGCCAATCAAACCATTGCTCAGATTGCGATCTGGACTAAGCCAGAGGACTTCGAGTCCGGCAAGGTCTATGTTTTGCCCAAGCACTTGGATGAAAAAGTGGCGCGCCTGCATCTCAAGAAATTGGGGGCTCAACTCACCGAGTTGTCTGCTGACCAAGCGTCTTACATTGGTGTCGATGTGAAGGGTCCTTACAAGCCCGATACTTATCGGTACTAATTGTGAAGAACTTCAGTTTTGAGTTTTTCCCACCCAATACCGAAGTTGGCGCACAAAAGTTAAGCCAGGTCCATCAGGACTTGGCTGCCCTGGGGCCTGAGTTCTTCTCAGTCACCTTCGGGGCAGGCGGAGCAACCCGGGAAAAGACACTTTCTACCGTGGCGGCTCTTTTAGCCACGGGCTCCGACGTCGCGCCACATGTGTCCTGCATTGGATCTACGGGCGAGTCCATCAAGCAATTGGTGGACGGCTATCTGGCGCTGGGTGTCAAACGGATTGTTGCGCTCCGAGGTGACATGCCTTCAGGCATGGGATTCGGTTCAGCGGGCGAATTTCGTTTTGCGAGCGAACTGGTGGCCTTTATCCGTACCCATTACGGTGACCGGCTTCACATCGAGGTCGCGGCTTATCCCGAGGCACACCCGCAATCCAAGTCTGCCGGTGCCGATCTCAACGCGTTTATCGCCAAGGTGAACGCCGGGGCGGACTCCGCGATTACCCAATACTTCTTCAATGCCGATGCCTACCTTCATTTTAGGGACCAGGTGCGCGCGCGAGGCGTAGAGGTGCCGATCGTGCCGGGCATCATGCCGATCACAAATTACACCCAGTTGGCGCGCTTCTCGGACGCCTGTGGGGCTGAGATCCCACGTTGGATTAAGCAGCGTCTGGTCGATTTTGGGGATGATGCGGAGTCTCTAAAAGCTTTTGGCCATGACGTTATTCTCAGGCTCTGTGAAGTCTTGATTCGAGAGGGTGCTCCAAGTTTGCACTTTTACACGCTCAATCAAACGGCGCCGACCAGTGCGTTGGTAAAGGCCATTCGACCGCTCATCAGCTAAAGCGCAAATGAGCGCGACAGTTTTGCCGTCTATCTTGCGAACCTAGTGATTTCCACGCCCGCTTGCTAAAGTGGGGGCGTGGAAAATTTACTGACAATTACAAAAGTTCCTCAGGCCGCACCTGCTGAGGAAAACCGCGGAAATCGCTTCAAGATTGCAAGCGAGCGGATCGCCTTGGGCATGTTCGTCGCTGAGCTGGATCGACCCTGGCTGGATACACCTTTCCTGATTCAGGGTTTTCAAGTTGATCGTGACGATGAAATCAAGGCGCTGCGAAAATATAGCCGTTATGTCTATATTGATTTAAATCTGTCTCATCCCGAGCTTGCGGATGTGATTCGCTCGGCGGAGCTGTTGGCAGATGATGCCCCGGAAGCCAAAGACTTTCGTGGATTTCGCGAATCAGGTCTGAAGTATTCAACGGAAGAATCAGTACTTACTAAGGTTAGCGCTGATGCCGAGTCCGGACCGGATACGGTCTACAAAAAACCCGGCTTAAAAAAGACCCGCCTAGAGCGCGTGGGCCCACCCGATGATCCCACTCCGATGCGAGCGCGTGATGGTACGGACCGTCGCCAGAAAGATCGCGCCGTACGCGACTTATTGCGGGTAGATTTTCGTCCCTCCGATTCCGCCAACTCGCTGTCCGGGGTTCGGAGTTGGCTACAAGGTCTTTTCTCAAGTCGTCCGAGTAAGAGTGCCCTTGAGAAAGCAAAAAGAGAAAACCGGGCTGAGCTGAAGAAAATCCTTCCTAAGGATATAACGTTTAAGCGCTATCAAGAGCCCAAACCAATTGCAGTCGTTCTCCCCAAAGCGGAGAAGGCATTTGAGCGCACGCGCAAAGCGCTGGAGACTTTGTCTCGAGACCTGCGCAATGATCGTATTCCACAGATCGCTCAGATTAAAGATGCGGTCGAAGACATGGTGGGCACCATGGTGCAAAACCCTGATGCCTTGATGTGGGTTGCGCGTTTGAAGGAAGACGATGCCCAGGTTTATGATCACGGTGTCAAGGTCGCCATCTACCTGATCGCGCTGGGACGGCACCTAGGCTTTCCCAAAGACGAAATGGCCCACCTTGGCACCATTGGTCTGCTCGCCGACGTAGGCAAGACCAAGGTGGCGCGCAGTGTTCTTGAAAAGCCGGGCATGTTGGATCCGGCCGAGTTCACTGAAGTTAAACGCCATGTCGAGCTTGGCATTGCGCTTTTAAAGGGTTCCATGAAATTGCCCGAGGCGGTGATTGAGGGCATTTCGCAGCATCACGAAAGGCTGGATGGTTCGGGGTACCCCTTAGGTTTGGCCGGCGAACAAATCGGTATCTATGGCCGGATGGCCGCGATTTCAGATAGCTTTGCGGCCCTCGTGAGCACCCGCCCTTATGCCAACGCGAGTTCGGCCCAAGATGCCTTGATGAACCTGTATGAGTGGTGCGGAACCTCATTCCATGAGCCACTGGTTGAACAATTTGTGCAAGCGATTGGTATCTTCCCAGTCGGCTCGATGGTGGAGTTATCGAGCGGTGAAATTGCCATCGTCTTGTCTCATAACCGCACCAAACGCTTGGAGCCGAAAGTCCTTATCATCTCGTGGCCGGATCATCGTCCCTTGAGCACTCCATTGGAGCGCGATTTGAATTCGAAGCCGCTCGGTGGTGACGGGACCGCACTGCGAATTTCACGCGGCTTGGCCTCGGGCGCGTATGGTTTGCAGGTGAAGAACTATTACGGTAACGAGCTTGCCAATGCAAACGGTCTTGTCTGATTCGTCGCAGGCCTTTCAAAATTCGTTGACCCCTGGAGCGACGGCGCTCAGGGTCAATGTTTCCGAGCTCATGCATCAGGTAAGCCAGGCCCACCTCGCGCATGCAGAACACCGACACGTCTTTCTCATTTTGCAGTTGCACCGCTCAGACCGGCTGCAAGCCTTGGCGCAATCAGACGCTTCGCGGCTAGTCCATACCGAGGTCTCGCGACGTTTCAAAAGAGTGCTGCGAGCGGGGGATTTTTATAGCTTCGTGTCGACCGATGAAGTGTGGGTGATGCTCACCAATTTGCCAAGCGAGGCTTTGGCCAAAATGGCAGCCAGAACCCTGCGTGATCACCTCTCCCGCCCTATACAAGTTGAAACCGAACTTCAACAGACTTGGCAGGTAAATCTTCGCCCTATCGTCGGCGGAGCTTGGGTCGATCAAGGTCATTTCGTAGACTCATTGGGTTTGGTGACGGCGGCCTATGATTCGCTCACCAAGGCACGTGGTCACGACGAGCATGTCATTGTTCAAAAGGCCGAGCATTCGAGTTCAGCGGTCGAGCGAAACGCACTCGAGCGTGACTTGCGTGTGGCCATTCATGGCAACGAACTCGAGGCCTACTTCCAGCCCCAAATATCCGTTCATGACGACCGTTGCATCTCAGCAGAGGCTTTAATCCGTTGGAAGCGAGACGGTCAGTTTGTCAGCCCGGCGTTGATCGCTTCGATTTGCGAAGAGCGCGGCCTGATGAATCACCTGACTCAGTTTGTGCTCAATAGCTCTTTACGCCAGCTCATCTATTGGAAGTCCAAGAAATTGGATATTCGCGTGAGTGTCAACCTTTCTGCAGTCACCATGACCGATGAAGTTTTTCCTGATGTCGTGGGGCAGGCCCTCGCCACCTGGAACATACCGGGAGAACGGCTGACTCTGGAACTTACGGAGAGCTCGATTGTTCAAAACGAAGCCTCCGCCATCGATTTCATGAGGAAGCTCAAAAAGTATGGTTGCCGACTTGCCATTGATGATTTCGGTACCGGATATTCCTCGTTTGCCTACCTTAGAAAGTTTCCGCTCGACGAACTCAAAATCGATCAAAGCTTTGTTCGAAACTGTTCGAGCGATCCGGCCGATTTAAGGATCGTAAAAACCTTGGTGGATTTGGCTCATGGCTTTGGCCTGAAAGCCTTGGCCGAAGGGGTCGAAGATGTGGAGACTTTGGCGACCTTGAAAGAGGCCGGCTGTGATGAAGTGCAGGGTTACTACTATGCCAAAGCCATGCCTTCAAAGGAATTTTTGCAATGGTGCCTGGCTCGCTAAGCTCACTCTGAACGGCATGCCGATGATCGAAAAGTGGACTAGCCCGAACAGGTTTTTGCGCGAATAGGCGTGCTATCCTCGAAGCGCCTTTTTCGGGCTCTCTTTCTGGATCACTGCACGCCTCATGTTTTTGAAGAATTTACGCTCATTTTCGCTGCTCTGCGTAGCCATCCTAAGCCTTGGCTTAAATCCTGTTCAGGTTGAAGCGCAACGGAAGGCCCGCGCCAGCTCGCCGCGCACGGAGCAAACGCTCGCGGCCGACGACGCCATCATTGCCGCACGGCTGGCGACTGCCAATGTTCAACGCGAGCGCTTGACGAGCCTGGCTTCTGTGGTGCCGGACACGCACCTCTTGCAGGCTTATTTGCCGTATTGGGACCTGAAGCTGCGGCTGAACGAGGATCGCAATGTGGAAGGTAAAGATTTCGGCCCGCTGGATGTCGAAGTGCAGGCTTTCCTCACCAAACACGGTAAGAGTTTGGTCTCCGATCTATTGCGCCGTGATTGGATGTTGCAGCTTGGTAAGCGGCGTGAATGGGCGCTGTTCGACGCCTATTATCCTGGCTGGCAGTTGCGTGATGACACCAGAGTTTTTTGTCTGGCCGGCATTTCGTCGTTGTCCAAGTCGCAGCCCATCACGGAAGAGTCCAGCACCGCGTTGAACGAAGCGCGTGGCTTGGGCAGTGAGTGCGGTGACTTTTTGGAGGCCTTGGTCAAGGCAGGAACGTACAAGCGCGTGGACGTTTTGAAGCGCATGTATGAGGCGATTGAAGACAATTCAGTCGACAGCATGCGGCGGACCGGATCCTTGCTGGGCCTCGACCCTGCGGCCATCGACATGGCATTAAATCGGCCAGCCAAAATTTTTGAGTTGAAGTGGGGCCAAGACGTGGCCTTAATCGCGATCAGTCGTATGGCTCGGCAAGATCCCGAGAGTGCCGCTAAACGGATGGACGAACCCGGTCTCGGTTTTAGTCCGGCGCAGAGCGGTTTCGCCTGGGCGCAGGTGGCGGCGAGCGCGATGCGCAAGTTGCAACCGGAGGCCTTGGAATGGACTCGCAAGGCGATGTCTTTTCCGGGACAAGCGGGTGCTTTGCAGGGCGAATCGATGGGCTGGATGCTCCGTGCCGCCCTGCGTGCACAAGACTGGAAATTGGTGTCCGAGCTTTACTCCAGGCTGCCCGCAGCGCTCAAGCAGGAGCCCCTGTGGACCTACTGGCAGGGGCGGGCATTGAAGGCGGCCAAGAAAAACGAGGAAGCCATTACACTTTGGCAGAGCATTGCGAGCCTGCCTCAGTTTTATGGTCAACTAGCCGCTGAGGAGCTCGGACAGCTCACCACCGTCCCGCAAAACGTCGCGCCTGCGACCGAGGCCGAAATCAGCGAAGCGGCCAGGAACGGGGGTTTGCTGAGAGCGCAGAAATTTTATGAGCTCGGTTTACGCATGGAAGGAAATCGCGAGTGGAACTATCAGTTGAGGGGCCTGAGCGACCGCCAGTTGTTGGGCTATGCAACGTACGCGTGCACGAAGTCCATTCTGGACCGCTGTGTGAACACGGCGGATCGAACCCAGAACGAGCACAACTATAGTTTGCGCTTCTTGACGCCTTTCAAAGAGCAACTCACCAAGGAAGCCCAAGAACGGAATTTGGACCCGGCCTGGGTGTACGGCTTGATTCGCCAGGAGTCTAGATTCTTGATGGATGCGCGCTCCTCGGTTGGCGCCAGCGGGCTGATGCAGGTTATGCCCGCTACCGGACGATGGATCGCCCGTAAGCTTGGCGTGAGCGATTTTCGAGTGGAACAGCTTAGCGAGATGGACACCAGCCTGCGCTTTGGTACCTTCTACCTGAAGTCGGTGTTGGATGATTTGGACGGCTCGTCGGTTTTGGCGTCGGCTGCGTACAACGCCGGACCGAACCGCCCACGCCAGTGGAGGGTGAATTTACCGTCGTCTGTCGAAGGAGCCATCTTTGCGGAGATGGTCCCGTTCTCAGAGACCCGAGATTATGTTAAAAAGGTTTTGTCTAATGCAACCTACTATTCCGCAATGTTTACTGGTAAACCGCAATCACTGAAAGCACGATTGGGTACGGTGTCACCGCGCGCTCTAGCGCCGAGTGAGCTCCCCTAATTGGGTCGCCGCGACTGGAACTGAAATCACTATGGTCACACAAAAAATTCTAGTCATCGGTGGTACGGGCTTTATCGGCCGAAGTATTGTGGCTAGGCTTGCGGCCAAGAATCGCGAGGTGATCGTGGCCACGCGTCGGCGCGGTGCCACGAAGGCGCTATGGCTTCTTCCCATGGTGGAGGTGGTTGAGGCCAATATTCACGATAGCGCTGAGCTCGAAGGCTTGATGCAGGGTTGCGATGCGGTGATCAATTTGGTGGGTATCTTGCATGGTCGCCCTGGTCGAAGCGCCGATCCGAAGCAACTAGGTGACGGAGGCGATCCCTACGGGCCCGATTTTAGTAAAGCTCAGGTGGAATTGCCCAAGCGCATCGCGGATGCTTGCATGAAGCTCGGGGTGAAGCGCCTCCTGCACATGTCGGCCTTAGGCTTGGGCGATGGCGACAAGCGCACTCTCCCTTCCATGTATCTAAGGTCGAAAGCGGCGGGCGAGCAAATGATTAAGCAAACTTTGGGTTTGCAATGGACAATCTTTCGGCCCTCGGTAGTGTTCGGCCCAGACGATAAGTTCTTGAATACTTTCGCGCGCATGCAGGCCTTCCTTCCCTTCGTTCCCCTGGCTCGTGCCTCTGCTCGTTTTCAACCCGTGTACGTGGGCGATGTCGCCGAAGCCTTTGTGAACGCACTCGATAAACCAGAGACTATTGGCAACACCTACGATCTGGTCGGGCCACAGGTGTACAGCCTGAAGGGTCTGGTGCAAATGGCCGGTCGTTTGGCGGGGCATGAGCGACCCGTGTTCGCTTTGCCTGATGCCTTGGGGCGTCTGCAGGCGTTCGCCCTGGAAATGGCGCCAGGGCCAACCCTCATGTCGCGCGACAATTTCGATTCTATGTCAAGCAACAATGTGTCGGCAGAAGGAGTTGCGCCGGAGTTGGGCTTACAGCCGAAATCCATTCACGAGATCGGGCCCGGCTATCTCTCCCCCATGGCCGACCGCTATGGTGAGGCCCGCGCGCGCGCTGGCCGATGAAGATCTATTGCGTTGGCGGAGCACTTCGCGACGAGTTGTTGGGTCTTGAGGTGCAGGATCGAGATTGGGTGGTGGTGGGCGCAAGCCCCGAAGAATTAATCGCCCAAGGATTCACCCCGGTCGGCAAAGACTTTCCGGTGTTCTTGCACCCCAAGACCCACGAGGAATATGCCCTGGCGCGTACCGAACGAAGCACTGGGCCAGGCTACCGGGGCTTCGAAGTCAAGTTCGATGCCAGTGTGACTCTCGAAGACGATCTTTTGCGGCGTGACCTTACCATCAATGCGATGGCGCGTGCAGAGGGCGGTGCCCTGATCGATCCATTCCATGGACAGCGCGATCTCGCCGAGCGCGTGTTCCGCCATGTCAGTCCCGCTTTTGCAGAGGATCCCGTT
>JANLRI010000494.1:0-4152 GCA_031361565.1 Betaproteobacteria bacterium
CGCCAGCAAATCCGAATGTGGAGTTGATGAGTACGCGCGTCCAATCGGACAGCGCATCCTTAGGTTTGCCTTGCAGCAGGCTATTCACGCCCACCCAGACGTCGTTGATGTTGAGCAGGGCATTGCCAATCATGCCGCGAAATACTTCAGGGACCGCGAAACGATAGGCTTTGGCGAGAGGCTTGGTAATGAGGTTGTCCGCACCCGTGTTGAAGCTGAATACTGCGCGATTGATGCCTTCGATGGGGTCGAAGGCGTCCTCGCCTTTCTTTAGTATTTTAAGAGGTGAATTAGGACCAAGTTGGGTTGAGGTACAACCCGCGAAGAGTAAGCCCGTGGACACTACGACGGCGCTCATCAAGCGTGCAAGCCAGCCCCAGCCTAAGACGGGTTTGAACGCCGGAGAAAAGAATAATCGCGCACTCATTTATTGGCCTCCTTGGCACTATCCTTCGCACCCTCTTTAGTGCCGCCCTCGGCCGCTTTGCTATACAAAAACTGACTGATCAAGTTCTCGAGAACCACGGCGGACTGGGTCATTTTAATGCTGTCGGTTTCGGCGAGATTTTTTGTGTCACCGCCTGGCTCTAATCCAATATATTGCTCACCGAGCAGGCCCGAAGTCAGAATCTTGGCAGAGGTGTCCTTTGGAAAAGGATAACGCTTATCCAAAGCAATACTGACTTCGGCTTGAAAGCTCTCCTTGTTAAAACCGATCTCGGTCACCCGGCCCACCACGACGCCGGCGCTTTTAACTGGCGCACGGGCTTTGAGCCCACCAATGTTGTCGAACTTGGCCTTGACATGAATCGACTCGCCAGTCGAGAAGCTGGTAAGGTTAGCGGCTTTGAGTGACAGGAAAAGAATGGCCCCTAAGCCCAAGAGGACAAAGAGTCCGACGAAAATATCGATAGTGCGTCGGTTCATATGAAGTCCTTTATTAAATACTGAACATTAAAGCAGTCAGGATGAAGTCAAATCCTAGTACCGCCAAGGAAGACGCCACGACAGTCGTCGTGGTTGCGCGCGCCACACCTTCAGGAGTTGGCTTGGCTTCATAGCCTACAAATAGGGAAACAAAGGCACAGATAAAGCCGAACACAATCGATTTAATCAGTCCGTTGCCGACGTCTGCATAGACGTCAACACCGGCTTGCATTTGTGACCAAAACGCGCCGCTGTCCACGCCAATCAATTGCACCCCAACAAGATATCCGCCGATAACGCCGATTGCAGAAAAGAGAGCGGCCAGTAACGGCAAGGCGATGAGGGCCGCCATGAAGCGCGGTGCGAGCACACGGGCCATGGGGTCTACCGCCATCATCTCCATGGCGCTGAGTTGCTCGCCGGCCTTCATCAATCCGATCTCCGCTGTAAGCGAGGTGCCGGCGCGGCCAGCAAAAAGTAAGGCGGCCACTACTGGGCCAAGCTCGCGCACGAGAGACAAGGTGACCAAGAGACCGAGGGCCTGCTCTGAGCCGTAACGCTGAAGCGTGTAATAGCCTTGCAAGCCTAAGACAAGCCCTACAAACAGGCCAGAGACCAAAATAATGGAGAGCGAAAAGTTACCAATAAAGTGAATTTGATCGATGATCAAACGGGGTCGTTTCCAAGCGGCGAGTGCCAAAAAACAAAGGCGAAAGAAAAAACGACCGCCATGGCCTACATCTGCAACCCGGGCGCCCACCCAGGCCCCAAGGAGAGCCACTCGATCCAATAAACTCACTGGGCAGCACCTATCTTGGTACCACTTTTTGCAGAGCCGACGGATGTAGCCGGAGGGGCGCCAAAAGAGGGCAGCCCAAAAGCCTCTTCCAGGCTGGGTGCGGGATAGTGGAAGGCCACAGGCCCTTCCAGCTTGCCATCGAAAAACTGGCGTGCGAAGGGGTCTTGCGTGGCACGCAGTTGATCGGGCCTGCCTTCCGCTGAAATTTTTCCGTTGGCAAGCAGGTAGGCGTAATCACAAATTTCGAAGGCCTCGTTGACATCGTGGGTAACGACGATACTGATTGCACCCAGCGCATCGTTGAGGCTGCGGATTAAACGGGCAATGGTACCCATGGAGATAGGATCGAGCCCGGTGAAAGGCTCGTCGTACATGATGACGGGAGGGTCGAGGGCAACGCTTCTGGCCAAGGCCACGCGACGGGCCATCCCGCCGGAAATTTCAGAAGGCATGAGACGCGCCGCGCCGCGCAGGCCAACCGCTTGTAGCTTCATCAAAACCAGTGTGCGAATCAGGTCTTCGCTTAAGTCAGTATTTTCGCGCAGCGGGAAAGCGACATTGTCGAATACCGACAGATCAGTAAATAATGCCCCGTGTTGAAATAACATGCCCATTTTTTTCCGAACTTTGAACCAGCCGGCACGGTCTAAGCCGGTGAGCTCTTGGCCATCCAGATTAATCGAGCCATGCTGTGGAATTTGTTGGCCGCCGATGAGTCTTAAGACCGTTGTCTTGCCACCGCCTGAGCCACCCATTAGAGCGGTCACGGTCCCTTTTGCAAAAGCCATGCTCACCCCATCCAAAATTTTGCGTTCGGAATAGCCGAATACAATTTTGTCAAGGCGCAGAAAAGCGTCAGTGTCTTTGGGGGAGTTCACGAGCTGGATATTACCTCAGTGACGCGCACCAGAAGCCCTGGCCGATACTTTAACTAGCGGCTATATTCGTTTCAAACCGCTTTCGGCGGCGCTTACTTGCTCGAGTCGGCCGAGTAGAACGACCGAATCACCGGCTTGCAAGGTGAACTCGGGCTCTGGACTCGCCGTGCGGCCGCGCTTACCCACAACTGTGGTCACACTCGCGCCTCGCCAATCAATATCTTTGATGGCTTTACCAATCGCGAGCGAGTCCTTTGGGAGTGCAAAGGTATGGAGATGCAAGGGATCTTTCTCGATCTGATTCTCTGGCGCATCATCGGCGCCATGGAAGAATCCTTGCAAAACGCGGTAGCGATCCTCGCGTATATCACGCATACGCTTGAGTACTTGGGCGGCCGGTACTCCGGCCAGTGCTAGAGCATGTGACGCCAGCACCAGGCTGCCCTCGGAAATTTCAGGGATGACCTCGGTCGCCCCCGCCTCTCGCAGGCTTTCCAAGTCGGCCTCTGTTTCGCATCTTACGATAGTGGGTAGATGGGGCGCAAGTTCCCGCAGAAGGCGCAATAATTTGAGGGTGCTGGGCACATCTCCAAAGGTGATCACCATGGCCTTGGCACGATGTACGCCGGCGGCCAGAAGTGCGTCTTTCTTCAACGCGTCTGCATATACGACAGCCTCGCCACCTTGGGTGGCCAGGCGTACCCGGTCCGCATCCAAATCGAGTGCGAAATACGGTACCTTTTCGCTGGATAGAACGTGAGCAAGGGCCTGGCCGGAACGACCAAAACCAGCAATCAAGATATGTTTACTTCTCCCGAAGCTCTTTGCCGCGATGTTCTGTAACTGCATTGATCGCTCCAGCCACTCCTGCGAGGAGGCGCGCAGCGCCAACCGGTTAGCCTGCATAATGAAAAGCGGGCTGATCAAGAGCGAAATCAACATAGCTGCGAGGGCAAATTGAACAGTCTCCTCACTCAGAAGCTTTACGCCCACGGCTTGAGTCAGCAATACAAAGCCGAACTCCCCGGCTTGGGCGAGCCAAATACCCGTGCGGATCGCGATACCGTTACTAGCCTTGAAGATTTTCGCCAGCGCCCAGACCAGGGCGAATTTTCCCAATACGGGTATGCATAACAAAGCGAGTACTTGAGGCCATCCGGAAGCAACCACCTCAAGATTGAGTCTGGCTCCGATCGACACAAAAAAGAGTCCCAGAAGCACGTCGCGAAAGGGTTTGATGTCCTCTTCGACCTGATCGCGAAACTCGGTTTCGGCGATCAACATGCCCGCGACGAACGCCCCCAACTCCATCGACAGTCCGGCTTTACCGGTCAGCCATGCGAAGAATAAGGTGGCAAAAAGCACATTGAGCGTAAAGAGTTCGTGGGATTTTTGCCTGGCGACCAGGCGGAACCAATGGCACATTAAGTTGGGGCCAAAGCGCAGCAATAAAATTAATAAACTGGCCGCCTTAAACATGGCGACGACGAGAGCCCATACCCAATCATTACCTCCGGTGGCCAGAGCAGGAATGACCACCAGCAACGG
>JANLRI010000533.1:0-5284 GCA_031361565.1 Betaproteobacteria bacterium
CAAAATCTTGATTGGCACCAACGGTGGCGAGTATGGCATCCGTGGCTTCGTCAAAGCTTTCGACGCCAAAGAGGGCAAGCTGCTCTGGACCTTCTATACCGTACCTGAAAAAGGTCATGAAGGTAAATGGGCTGAGAATGATGCAACCGGGCGCAACATGAAGCGCGACATTGCCGCCGAGAAGGCTCAATTGGCCAAGCAAGGTGGCGATTTTTACAAGACCCTTGGTGGTGGCGTATGGATGGCTCCTGCGGTTGATCGTGAAACCAAAACAGCCTTCTTCGTTGTCGGTAACCCAAGCCCTGACTTATATGGCAAAGAGCGTCCTGGCGACAACCTTTATACGGACTCTATCGTCGCGATTGATTTGAACACCGGTGCTTACAAGTGGCACTATCAGTACGTCGCACATGACGTCTGGGATTTGGATGCCGTATCGCCAGTGATCCTGACCGAAGCCAAAGACAAGAGCGGCAAAATGCGCAAGGTTGCGATCCATGGTGGCAAGACTGGCCATGTGTATGTGCATGATCGTGCTACAGGTGAGCTGATTCGCTTCTCCGAAGCGATGGTGCCGCAGGAAAACATGTGGACCTTGCCCACTGCTACCGGTGCTCGTATGCTTGTGGGTGCCAATGGTGGTGTGGAATGGAGCCCCATGGCGATCAATCCTAAGCTTCGCCTAGCCTATGCTGCAAACCTTCATCAGCCGATGACTTATCACGTCGAAGAGTCGAAGTATCCTGGCGGTAAGTTGTGGCTTGGTGGTGCCTTCAAAACGATTGCTAGCGAGAAGCAATGGGGCCGGCTGTCGGCGGTCAATATCGATACCGGTAAGGTGGCCTGGAAGTTCGATACCGAGCAACCTCTGATCGGCGGCGTGTTGGCCACAGCAGGAAATCTTGTGTTTAACGGCGAAGGCAATGGTTTGTTCCGGGCCTTTGACGCAAAGACCGGTAAAAAACTCTGGGAGTATCAGGCCGGTGCTGGAGTGAATGCGCCTCCAACGTCCTACATGGTCAACGGTAAGCAGTACATCGCCGTTGGTGCAGGAGGTAACACCCAGCTTGACTTTAAGCGTGGCAACTCGGTTATTGTGTTCGCATTGCCTTAATGTTTTTACATTGCATCAATCGCTGCGTATTGCAAAAACGTTAGCGAGGCAGCCTTCGGGCTGCTTCAACACGCCGACAGTGGATTCAAGTTCACGGTCGGCGTCCTTCTTTGAGAGATCTCGTTTTATGAATCGTTTCTTTTCTAACCCGCGATTAATTGGCCTTGGCTTACTTCTGTCGCTTGGCACGACGGCAAGCTTTGCTCAAAAGCCGCCGCCTCCACAGGCGCAAGTGTGCATCGGCTGTCATGGTGTAGACGGTAACCCGATCCAGCCGGACTACCCAAGACTGAACGGTCAAACCGCACGTTATATGTATTTGCAGTTGCGCGACTACAAAGCGGGCCGCCGTAGCCATGACTTGATGACGCCCATGGTCGCTAATCTCAGCAAGGAAGATATGGATATGCTGGCAGACTACTTTGCTGCACAAAAAGCGCCACCGCAAAAATTTAAACCTGATGCCAAGCGCGCAGTACTGGGTAAAGCCAAAGCAGACGAAACACTTTGCACGATGTGCCACCTCGGAGGCTTCTCGGGTCAGAACGAGATACCCAAGGTGGCTGGTCAAAACTTCGATTACATCGTTAAGCAGTTGCGCGAGTTCAAGGCCATGAAGCGCACCAATGACGCCGGTAGCATGACCAGTGTTTCCAAGACCTTGAGTGACGAGGACATTCTTAATGTCGCTCATTACATTGTCGGGCTATAAGCAGTCAGAAGGCCGAACTTGTTCTGATTTTTTCGGAGTAATTCATGGGTCTGATGACCAACAAAGTGTGTGTAGTGACCGGAGGTGCCGGAAGTATCGGTTTCGCGTCGGCACGGCGCTTTCTGGATGAAGGCGGCAAGGTGATGCTGGTCGACTTAGGGGACGCCGAGCTTGCTGCTGCGACCTCGAATCTCGCCAGCTCCAACGTCTTTGCCTTTACCTGTGATGTCACCGATGCCAAGCGCGTGCAGGCCTCGTTCGAGGCTGTGGTGGCCAAGTGGGGCAAGATTGATGTAATTTTCAGCAATGCTGGTAACGCTGGTCGCAACGAGCGCCTGGAGCAGTATCCGGAGGAAATCTTTGATCAAACCCTGACTATTCACGCCAAGGGGGCTTTTCTGGCGTGTAAATACGGAGTGCCGCACATGAATGATGGTGGATTGATGAGTTGAGCGGGTGTATCTCTAGAAAAGGTAATGTGGAAATGGACCGTCCGGAAAAAACACTCACTGGACGCGTGCCACGCGCTTTTTTTGAGACTGCCCGGGTTCTGACCACGCTCTCAGGCTTTAACCTCGGCTTATTTAGAACTTTATGAAGGTACCCACTATGCGTCATTTTCTCGGCTGCGATCACGCCCTCCATAAGCTCTTGCAAATTCTTTTTGTTGGCGCACTAGCTAGCCTTCTTTTTGCATGTGCAGGCATGCCTTTTCGCGTTCCAGATAGTGCTGAAAAGTTGTCTGGCCCACTGGTCATCGAGAAGCAGGGTAGTTTCTTTGTAGGTGGGCGCAGTATTAAGTCGGACACGCTCTCGACGCTTCCCGCGTACGCGCCTTCGGGTACCGTCGCGATTGAGCAAATGTACGTGCGCTATCAAATACCGCTAGCCGCGCGGCGCTTGCCGCTGACCTTGATCCATGGATGTTGCCTCACTGGTAAAACCTGGGAAAGCACACCCGATGGACGCATGGGTTGGGATGAGTACTTCGTCCGGCAAGGCTTCCCGGTTTACGTGATCGATCAGGTGGCGCGCGGCCGCTCCGCTGCCAACGCTAGCCTTATTACCAGTGTGCGTGCCGGTAAAACTGCTGCGCTAGAAACACCGCCAGTGTTCATGGCCGGCCAAGAGGCGGCTTGGACGATTTTCCGCTTTGGCCCGGAATATCCCAAGGTCTATCCGGGAATGATGTTCCCACTCGAAGCGCAAGATGAATTCTGGAAGCAGATGGTGCCCGATTGGATAGCGACTCTAGCGACACCGAATCCCACGGTTGCAGCCTTGTCTGAGCTTGCGATTAAGCTGCAAGGCACCGTCTTGATCAGCCATTCGCAATCGGGCATCTATCCCTTCCAAGTCGCGGCGAAGTCGCAGCAAGGTGTTGCCGGCATTGTGTCCATCGAGCCTGGGACTTGTCCGTCGGCCATGGCTGATTTGACACCCTACTTAAAAACTCCGATTCTTGTCCTGTGGGGTGACTATGTAGACCTGTCTCCGAGATGGTCACCTCGCCTGAAAGCTTGTCGTGAGTTTGCTCTGGCCGTGACCAAGGCCGGTGGTCGCGCGGAGAATATTGTGATGCCAGAAATCGGTATGAAAGGCGGTTCACACATGCTCATGCAAGACCGCAATAGCCATGATGTTGCCGCTTGGCTGGTGGCTTGGATCGACAAGAATGTAGGGCAAGTTAGCGCTAAATAATTGAACAGACGAAATGAAGCACACGAAATGAAGCAGACGGGCGCGATTCAAAGCAGTCCGATTACTCGGCAGTTCGCCGAGTTCACCAGCACTTGAGCTTGGGCTGATATTCCGGCCGAGGTTCGCCACGAGGCGAAGAGATCGCTGGTGAATTTTTTTGCTGTCGCACTAGCGGCTTGCAATGATCCGACCATCGACGCCTATAAGCCCTACCCCTGTGGCGTGGTGCTCAATCCTGTGATTGAAGCTTGCCTGGCGCTGCAAGCACGAGCCGGCTTCGACCCCGCCGAGATACAAAGCATCAAGGTCACTGGTCATCCCTTGCTACGTCAAAGGACTGATCGCCCCGCAGTCCTTACTGGACGTGAATCGCAGGTGAGCGCTCAACATGCCGTGGCGATTGCGCTCAGCACGGGACGCGCCGGCCTTGAGGAGTTTAGCGATGCAGCGGTGCAGCGCGGGGTGCCGCATCTTGATGCGCGCCGAGTTACCCACTTTTTCAGCATAGGCTACTTGGAATGAGGCACAAAAACCCGGGGCTTACAAAGCCTAACTGTAGACTCGGCCCCGGCACATTAAGGCCGAGGAACCCCAATGGACACTGGCCGAATCGCTGATCCGGCGGCACCTTTTTCGAGCAGGGGAAGAATCATCGTGCACGATGTCCAGACCTTGTCCTTCGCCATTAAATCTAGCTTGGCATTCTCAATATGATGAATACCTAATTGAGTGAGCATGTGATGATGAATGGCAAAAGGTAGGCCCGCGGGCGTACCGGGAGCTGGTCCGCCTTTACCTTGCAGCATGCCATCGGCCACGGTATCGATGAAGGGCGTGTCGAGACCGATCGCTACAATGCGTTTGCTGCCGAGATACTGCGCCGCGTCGTAGGCCAAGCCCGGTGCACTGGCGTAATAACGCTTGTCAGTGTCAGGGTCTTTCCAGAAATCACCCCAGCCTGTATGAATGTAGACCACGTCGCCCGGCAATATGCCGCGTTTAGCCAAGCCCTGTGCCTTCAACATCGCCTGAATATGGGCGGCGGTAACGGTCTCGCCTGCCTTCATGGGCTGTCCCTTACCCACGACGGCCTTAGCGTCCAGCAAAATCGCACTGGTAATTAGGGGGGGGATTTTCTCCACGCCAAGTTTCAACAGCGGTGAGTCTGGAGTGGGCTTCACGTCCTTTTGGGTGAAGCCTCCGTAATAGCTGGCTTGATCGGAAGGCGGTGCCCCCTGACCGTCCCAAGGTGCCTTCAGGTAGGAGAAATGCCCAATCGCATCGATCTGAGTGCCTTGCTGACCTGGCTCATCGCCTTCATTGTAGGTTTCACTATTAAAAGAATGCATGGTGCCCGGCAGGACGCTACTCGGTTTTGGCTTCGCGACATGCGGGCCTGCGAACGGCGAGAGCGGCATAGTGTTTGAACGAAGGTGCGAGAGCTCATAGGATTGAGCTTTGGCGTTGCCGAGGTGCGGCATACAACGTGCCCAGGTGGCAGGCCCGACGGCATTGGCCATGCCCCTTTCGTCGCCTTGCGGCCAAGGTGGCCCGGCTACGGCTTTTTCGCCGGCCGCCACTGCGGAACCGGTGATTAGGCTAAGAGCGGCGGACATCGCCGCAAGACGATAGGAATAAGGCGTTGAAATTGCCAAGGTATTCTCCATTTAGTTTGAACTTTATGACGCAATAAAAAACCCGAGAACAAACCTTAGTCCTCGGGTTCGAGAATTGCAACCTCTGTTGCGAATTAAATC
>JANLRI010000637.1:0-17911 GCA_031361565.1 Betaproteobacteria bacterium
TGTCAGTAACAAATGAGTTGTCCGGTTTGTAACAAGTAATGTGTCCGGTTTGTGGAGGAGCGATGAGAATCGACCCCATAAGCCGGACCCGCTTGATGCAGGAGAACCGGAAGATGAGATTTGAAGAGGCCTATTTAGGCTGGAGCGAGGGTCGATTGACGCAGGCTGATGCGGCGTTAATTTTGGGTCAATGTGAGCGCAGTTTTCGCCGCCACGTGGATCGATATGAAGCGGATGGCCTGGAGGGTCTGCTGGATAAGCGGCTGAGCCAGGTCTCCAAGCGACGAGCGCCGGGTCAGGAGATTGACCGGGTGGTGAGGCTGTACAAGGGAGAATTCACGGGCTGGAACGTGAAGCACTTCCACAGCAAGTACCAGCGGGAGTACTCTGGGGCACGTAGCTATAGCTGGCTGAAGACGGTGCTGCAAGAGGCTGGGGTGGTTCGGGCGAGTAAGCGCAAGGGTAAGCACCGCATTAAGCGCGAGCGAGCGCCCTTGCCAGGGATGATGTTGCACCAGGACGGCAGCACCCACCAATGGGTGCCTGGGCAAGTGTGGGATTTGGTGGTGACGATGGATGACGCGACCAGTGAACATACGAGTATGTTTTTTTGCGATGAAGAGGGAACGAACTCCAGCTTCCACGGCCTAGGCCAGACGATTTCGCGCTACGGGCTATTTGCCAGCTTTTACACCGACCGAGGCAGTCACTATTTCACGACCCCTGAGGCAGGCGGCAGAGTGGACAAGGTCAATGTGACGGAAGTTGGGCGGGCGCTCAAGCAACTATGCATCGAGCACATTGCGGCCTACTCTCCCGAGGCAAGAGGCCGAAGCGAGAGAGCATTTCAAACCCATCAGGGTCGGCTACCTCAAGAATTGGCTCGTGCAGGGATCACGGACATGGAGAGCGCCAATCGATATCTGGAAGAGGTTTACCGTCCCGAGCACAACCGTGAGTTCAGCGTGGCCAGCACACTGCCTGGAAGCGCCTACGTTGCGTTCATCAGTGGCAGCCTAGCGGATATCCTCTGCCATCAGTTTGAGCGCACTGTGGACAACGACAACACCGTCCGGTTTGATGCCATGAGCTTGCAAATACCGGCCGACCAACATCGCTATCACTACGTCCGAGCCAAGGTGAAGGTGCACCGCTATGTCGATGGGGCTTTGGCGATCTTTCATGGGCCACGCAAACTTGCCAGCTACACAAGTCAAGGCAAGCTGATCATCACCCTCAAGGAGGAGCAACAACAGGCAGCATAAACTTAAAACCAAACATACCCATAAGGCTGAGGGGCGCTAGCGCCCCTCAGCCTTATAATCGATTAACAAAAGCGGACAGATTACTTATTCTAAAACCGGACAGTTCTATTTATCTCTGACATGCAATTTTACTTCGCTGCAGGCTCGTCGAGCGTAAGTAAATCAAAAGCCGCTTTTAAACGTTTGTCGTAAGCGAGCTT
This sequence comes from Betaproteobacteria bacterium, assembly GCA_031361565.1. Classification (GTDB taxonomy): domain Bacteria; phylum Pseudomonadota; class Gammaproteobacteria; order Burkholderiales; family Burkholderiaceae_E; genus JAPOKJ01. The sequence goes on from JANLRI010000637.1 coordinate 1,466, forward strand.
TTCTTGGCGCGCCAGCTCTGGCGGCCAGGACATAAAGCCCTCCCCGGATTTCATGCCGGTTTTGCCGTCGGCGACAAGCGATGCCAGGCAGGCCGGTACCGACTTTGTATTCGAGAGCCAGGGGTAAATCTCCGCCGCCGCTTGAGACGTCACATCCCAACCCGAAATTTCCTTTTGCAGGATCGGCCCGGCGGCAGCATAGCGAAAACCAAAACTGTAGCGCACTGCTGCATCGACGTCCTCGGCCGTTGCAATCCCGCGATCAATGAGGCTCAGTGCTTCACGCATCAAGGCATGCTGAATGCGGTTCGCCAAAAAGCCCGGAATATCTTTGCGGACCAAAACCGGGCGCTTGCCGATGCGCCGGTAGAGCGCACAAACGGCTTCAGCGATGGCCGGGTCGGACGCTTCGCCAAGCGCGACTTCGACCAGGGGTACAAGATGCGCGGGCATAAAATAGTGCGTATTAAACATCCGGCCACGGCCAGCCAAACCCTGCGCGATACGCGTAATGGGGAACGACGAGCTATTGCTGCCAATCGGCACGCCCGGCGGCACTCGGAAGTCCAGGCTCGCGAAGAGCTGCCGCTTAAACTCAAGGTCCTCAATAATGGTTTCGATCACCAAGACGGTGTCTCGCCAATCGTTCCAGAAATCTGTCAGACCGGCAAGCGCAGGTAAGTGACCTCCGAGTGAGCCTTCCAGAGCCTTGCCCACGAGCGCGTTCGCCAAGCGCCCCGCTTCGCTCGCGGCCTGCTCAGCTTTATCAAGGCTGCGCCCTAAAAATACGACCTGCATACCCGCCTGAATAAAGCCTGCGCCGATCCCTGCAGCCATCGTCCCAGTACCCATGACGACGATCTTTTCCATAGTGTTCCTTGAAGTTAGGCCGATGGTAACCGGATGATTCCCGGAAAAGTACCCCCATCGCCGATTCCTGAGACCTAGCCAATCAGCTAGCTTCAGGCCGGTACAGTTTCCAAGGTTCTCGCAGGCCCGCTACACTTCGGTTTACAACATATTGGCGACATCATGGAAATTTCATTTAAACCCAACCCTAACTGCGCCACGCAGGCGCAACGCAACCAAATTCTGGCCGCGCCCGGCTTTGGCAAGCACTTTAGCGATCACATGGTCAGCGTCGCCTGGAGCGAAGGCCGGGGCTGGCACGATGCCCAGGTCATGCCTTACGGCCCGATTTTGCTCGACCCGGCCAGCGCTGTCCTTCACTACGCCCAGGAAATCTTCGAAGGGCTGAAAGCCTATCGCCATGCCGATGGCTCGATCTGGTCGTTCCGCCCCCAGGCCAATGCCCAGCGCTTCCAACGCTCGGCCACACGCTTGGCCATGCCTCATGTGCCAGAAGATCTTTTCCTGGATGCCATCAAGGCCTTGGTCAAAACCGACGCCGCCTGGGTGCCCACCGGCGGCGAAAACAGCATGTACCTGCGCCCCTTTATGTTCGCCTCCGAAGCCTTTCTGGGTGTGCGGCCAGCCCATGAATACCGCTTCATGGTAATCGCCTCGCCGGTCGGCGCGTATTTTTCAGGCGGCGTGAAACCGGTCAAGATTTGGCTGTCGTCCAACTATGCGCGCGCCGCCTTCGGTGGCACCGGCGCCGCCAAATGCGGTGGCAACTACGCCGCGGGTCTGGTCGCTCAAATGGAAGCCTCAGCCAACGGCTGCGACCAGGTGTGCTTCGTGGATGCCAACGAGCACAAATGGATCGAGGAGCTGGGCGGCATGAACCTGTACTTCGTCTTCAAAGACGGCACCTTGGTCACCCCACCCACTCGCGGCACGATCCTGGAAGGCATTACCCGCGCCTCCCTCAATAAATTAGCTGCCGAGAAAGGCCTCAAGCCCGTCGAGCGCCCGATTAGTATTGATGAATGGCGTGAAGGCGTTCGTACTGGCACCATCAGCGAAGTGTTTGCCTGCGGTACCGCGGCCGTGATTACCCCGATTGGGAAACTGGTATGGGAAGGTGGCTCGGTAGGCGATGAGAAAGTCGGCGAAACGACCTTGATGCTGCGCAATGCCTTGCTGGATATTCAGTATGGGCGCGCGCCTGATCCTCATGGGTGGATGCAGAAGCTTTGTTGATCTTTTTTGAGACCTCCAGCACCTAAGGGGACCCGTCATCGACAAGAACAGACTACAAGAGCGGGTCGGGGACTTGGTCAAGGCCGCAGCGCGGCTCGAAGAGGCGTGCCAGCAACCGTTTTCGTCCTTTATTCGAGACTCGGTGATTCAGCGCTTTGAGTTTTGTTGGGAGCTGGCCTCGAAGGCGCTTCGCCTCAGGCTGGAGGCGCTCGGGGTGGAGGTGCTCAACCCGCGAGACACCTATCGCGAGGCTCTCAACAAAGGCTTAATCTACGATGGCAACCTTTGGTCTGAAGCACAGCGAAATCGCAATCTAACAAGCCATACCTATGATGAAGTGTTGGCCCAAACGGTTTATCTCTTTGTGATGGAAAATGGCCTGCCGCTTTTCCTAAAACTATCGAGCGATGCGCAGTCATGGGAGTGATCGAAGCAAACTCGACTGAGCATGCGCATGGCTTGAGCCCCGCCATCGTTTTCGATCTGCGGCGGGTATTCTAAGAATTCCCTGAAATTGAACGAGTTTTAATCTTTGGATCTCGGGCCAAAGGGACTTACAAAGATGGATCGGACATTGATCTTGCAGTCATCGGGCCTACCTTGACCGAGGCGAGATTTTCTGAGCTTTGGAATGCCATTGATGATTTGCCCATTTTATTCAAGGTTGATGTTTTACATTGGGATCGGCTAAAGAACATCCCTCTCAAAGAGGCTGCCACAAAGCAGGGCGTTCAGTTTTTCCCTTAATGGGGAAGTGGCATTTATGAATAACGCAAGTACCATCAAACTTACCAACAATACTCAGAGATTGGATGACCAGGCTAGAAAAACACAAAAAACCCGCATTCAGAGGAGAGATGCGGGTTTTGAGCTTTATTGAGACTTCTTGATGATACGAATGCTTGGTGCCGAAGGTCGGACTCGAACCGACACGCCTTGCGGCACCGGATTTTGAGTCCGGCGCGTCTACCAGTTCCACCACTCCGGCACGGATTGGGGCGCACCTTGCGGTGCAGCTCTCTATTATCGCCTAAATTGGGTCAAGCTTGCAAATCGCTTCGTGAAGCGCGTCCTTTTGCAAGCACCCGCCGGGCTAAAGCTTCTTGATCGGCTTCTTTTTCCAAACCAAATTATAGTAAGTCGCTTGCAAGATGAGCATGACCGTGTACGCCACCGGGTAGGACGCTGCCACACCCATTAGGCCCCAGCGCTGGTCCAACACCCAAGCCACGGGGATTTGCACGGCGAATACGGACAGCAGGGTAATCAGGGTCGGAACCAGGACGGTGCCACTGGCACGCATCAAGCCCGAGAGCACGGTGCCCATGCCGAATACGACGAGGCTCCACAGCATGATGTGCAGAATGGTTTGCGCGATCTCGAGCACGGCCGCATCGGTGATAAATAAGGAGATGACGGCGCGGGAAAACGCATAGCCGAGCAGCACCAAGAATCCGGTCAAGATCAGGTTCATGGCGATGCCGGTTTGGGCTATTTTTCCTAAGGTGTGGCCACGCCCGGCGCCAATCGCTTGCGCACCTAAAATCGACGCAGTAATGGCTATGGAGATGGCCGGAAACTGCACGTAGGAAAACACCTGGTTGACGGCGCCATAGGCGGCGGTGGCTTGCGAGCCGTGATGATTCATCAAGACCAGCACGGCCAACTCGGACAGCGACATGGTGATGATGGCGACAGCCGTCGGCAATCCAATCCCGATCACTTTGGCCAGAATGGCACGGTCAATGCGCAAGTGCTCACGAAAGCTTGCGTCGGGCGCGAGAGGGTGGCGTTTCTTGAGCAGAAACCACGCGGTCCAGGCCAATGCGAGCAACATCGAGATCACGGCCGCATAGGCGCCACTGGCCAAGCCTAGTTTGGGCAAGCCGCCCCAGCCTTGAATCATCGCAGGGGTCAGTAGCAAGCTCACCGAGGTCGAAATCAGTAAGGTTTTGAGGGAGGTCGTGGTGTCGCCGACGCCGCGCATCATTGAGGTGATGAGCAGGAACAAAAACAGCCCCGGCGCCGCGATCAACATAATGCGCGAGTACTCGATCGACATGTCCAAAACATCGGCGGGCGTCTTCATGGCGCGTAGCAAGGGCTCCGTCATGAAGCCACCCAGCACGGCGACCACCACACCCACGTAGAGGCCCACCATGATGGTCGTGCCGGCAATGGCTTTCACGCGCTCGGGCTCGTCCGCCCCCCAGGCTTGACCAATAAGTACGGCCGCACCCGCGCCCAGCCCGATCATGAAGGAGATCATGAAAAAGAAGATCGGGAAGAAGGCGGAGACTGCCGCCATCGCCTTCACGCCTAACATCTGTCCGATGTAAATATTGTTGATCGTGCCCGAGAGTGCCTGCAAGATGTTGCTGATGATCATCGGCACCAGGAACTTGGCGTAGATCTTCCAAAGCCTGAGCTCGGGCGTCGCTTGCGGAGGGAGTGTGGCGCTCATGGTGAGACCTCGAAAGCGTGGGTGAGGAGCGTTTTCAAATGCCTTTGCACATCTTCAGGCCAATGCGCAATTTGCGCCTCCAATCCTGCCTGATGGCCGGCAAAGAGTGCGCGACTGGCTTCTTCAAATCCAACCTCGTGGCCTGCCATGGTCGACATAAATTTGTAGGCCACCTCACGCGCTCTGCGGGCACGATCTTTGACTTCGGACGACAGACGAGCGACTTCGACGAGTTTACGAAGAGCCACCGAGGCACCACCCGGTTGCGTCGCCAGCCAATCCCAGTGACGGGGCAGGAGGGTGACTTCACGGGCCACCACACCGAGGCGCGGCCGACCAGGGCCGCGCCGTGCATCTACCAATTCACCTTCTGTAGAAGACTCCGCGTCAATTGGAGACAGCGACGCAGCAACGCAAGCCGTAGCCATGCCGGTAGCGGTGTTGCCTTTAGCTTCGATGCTGCCTTTAGACGCGCGGTTGGCCGAAGCGGCTCTGACCGCGGTCTCGGCAGGCGTGCTGGTGGCTGCAGTTGTCTGGGCATCCAAAGTGCCAACAAGCGCATTCATTTGCTCTGCCCTTTGCCCTAATCGCTTTAAGAACTCAAGCTCAGAACCGCGCCAATCCAACTCAATGGTTTCGCTGCTTCGCTCATCGAAAATCAGCAAGGGCAAAGGATGAGATGCTGCGGTTCCGCGATCCATGGCCGCTTTGCCGACCACCGCCACGTCCCTCAGCGCCCCTTCGGCGATGGCTTTCGAGCCTTCGAAGGCAATACAAGGAGTGTTGAGCCAGTTCATATTTTTACCCGGATTAAATTAATACCGAATAATACCCGGATATAAACAAGGTGTCAAACATCGGTCAAAATCAAACCTTCAGTGACTCCATCCCCGAGCATCTATGACCTTTGCCGAGCTTTCCACCCCCGCCGCCCTGGTTGACCTTGGCCTGATGAAAAGCAACATCGAGCGGATGCAAGTTCGAATGCATGCGCTCAAGGTCCGCTTTCGGCCGCATGTAAAAACCACCAAGTGTATTGAGATCGTTCAGGATCAAATCAGCGCTGGGGCGCAGGGCATCACGGTGTCCACCTTAAAAGAAGCTGAGCTGTTTTTTGCGCAAGGTATTACTGACATCATGTATGCCGTCGGGATGGTGCCGCACAAACTCGCGCAAGCTCTCAAGCTCATTGAGGCGGGTTGCCAACTCAAGCTAATTGTGGATAGCGTCGCCGCAGCGCAGGCCATCGCCGACTACAACAGCGCCGTCTACAACATTGACGACTACAACAATGCCGACGAAATCGATGCTGCCCAGAAGAATGGAATCGCCAGAAAAAAAAGAGGGGACGGAAAAATCGCTGTCTTCATCGAAGTCGATAGCGATGGACATCGCAGCGGCGTCAAGCCGGACGCTCCCCTCCTGCTCGAAATAGCAGCCGCCCTGGAGCATGAAAACAGTGCCGCTCGACTCGCCGGTGTCATGACCCACGCGGGTGCCAGTTACGACCTCAATACCCAGGAAGCGCTACAAAACATGGCCGAGCAAGAACGTTCGCGCTGTGTTCACGCCGCCGAGCGATTACGTCAAGCGGGCTTTGCCTGCCCCGAGGTAAGCGTAGGTTCGACACCGACCGCCCTGTCCGCGACGCATTTGGAAGGGGTCACGGAAGTACGTGCCGGTGTTTATGTGTTTTTTGATCTGGTCATGTGTAACGTCGGGATTTGCACTCCTCAACAGGTTGCGCTCAGTATCTTGACCACGGTGATCGGGCATCAGGTCGAGAAAGGCTGGGCGATTGTTGACGCAGGCTGGATGGCCATGAGCCGTGATCGCGGCACGCAAAAACAAAGCGTGGACTACGGCTATGGGCAGGTCTGTGATGTCGCGGGCCGCGTGATACCGGGCTTCATCATGGAGCAAGCCAACCAAGAGCACGGCATCGTGGCTCTAAGCACCGGTATCGACGTGGACATTGCCAAGCGCTTTCCGGTCGGTAGCCAATTACGAATCCTGCCCAACCATGCCTGTGCTACTGGTGCGCAGTTTCCAGAATACGTTGTGGTGAAAGGGCAGGACGTGCAGGCCACTTGGCCCAGGTTCTATGGCTGGTAAACCGTGCTCTCAATATCAGTTGTGTGGCCTGCTTGGTGCGCCAAAGTTCTGCTAGCATCGCCGACATGAATAGCACCCTCTTCTCACCCATAACAATTCGTGGCATCACTGCGCGCAATCGCGTCGTCATTTCGCCGATGTGCAACTACTCTGCAATCGATGGCTTGGCCAGCGACTGGCATCTCGTCACGCTAGGTCGCTATGCGCAAGGCGGCGCGGGCATTGTGTTTGTCGAGGCTACGGCCGTCCAGGAAACAGGGCGCATCACGCACGGTGATCTCGGCTTATGGAAAGACGAACAGATTGAAGGCCTGAAGCGGGTCGCAGATTTCGTGCGCTCACAAGGCGCGGTACCCGCCATACAAATTGGTCATGCGGGTCGCAAGGCCAGCATGGCGCGCCCCTGGTACGGCAATGGGCCGTTAACCCAGGCCGATACGGATCGTGGCGACCTCGCCTGGCCCACGCAAGCACCGAGTCAGTTACCGGTGGCAGAAGGCTGGACCTTGCCACAAGAAATGAGTCTGGCACAAATTCAGCAATTGAAAGAAGACTTCGTCGACACCACCCAACGCGCCGCACAAGCAGGCTACGACATTCTTGAAATGCATGCCGCGCACGGGTATTTATTGCACAGCTTCTTGTCACCGCTATCGAACAAGCGAAGCGATCAATATGGTGGAGACCGCGTCGGGCGTAGTCGACTCATTCTCGAAATCGCCAAAGACTTGCGTGCCACCTGGGCCGAGGACAAACCGCTCTTTGTGCGACTGTCCACGGTGGACGACCTCGACGGCGGCTGGGAGATCGAAGATTCAGTTTGGCTGGCCAGCCAACTCAAGGCACTCGGTGTCGATTGCATTGATTGCTCCTCGGGCGGCATTATTGGCTCAGCCACCGCGCCAGGCGCGGTCGCCCTCGCTATGCGGACCAAACGCATCCCGGGCTTCGGCGTCCCTTGGTCGCGAGCCATCAAAGAGGGTGCGAAGATCAGTACCATGACCGTTGGCCTAATTCTCACAGGCGAACAAGCCGAGAAAATCGCCGCTAGTGGCGATGCTGATTTGATCGCCATTGGCCGCGAAGCCTTGGACGACCCGAACTGGCCCGTGCACGCTGCTCAACAAATCAAGGCGGATACAAGTTTCAGCCTCTGGCCAGTGCAATTTGGTTGGTGGCTCAATGTACGTCACGGCATTTTGTCGAAGCTAGGTTTGGGCAAGTTTTAGTGGCGTGCACCATTGAGACGAACCGATAGGCCAAGGCGGCACCCATCGCATGGCCTTGAGCATCGCCCTCGTTGCGCTCAACCTCTTCGTATGGATATTTGACCTCGCGCTTGGCCTTAGCGCCACCGCACCTACGTCACAAGAACTGCTCGTACTCGGGGCCAACTATCTGCCTGCCACCTTAAAAGAACCGTGGCGCTTGCTCAGTTCCATGTTCATGCACGCGGGTATCGTTCATCTCGGCTTTAACATGCTCACCCTGATTCAGTTCGGCCCAATCTGCGAATCCTATTACGGTCGCAGCGGAATGCTGATCCTCTATTTTTTCTCTGGAATTCTCGGAGGCATGGCCAGCTTATTTTTTGGCGCCGCCGTGACAGTTTCGGTGGACGCATCGGGAGCGATCTTTGGTTTACAAGGTGCGATCCTGTGTGCAGTCGCCACCAAGGGAAAACTACTGCGAGCCGGTGCCGCGAAAAAAATTGCCGTAGTGATGGGTTTGGTCGTGTTGATGAACTGAATGCTGGGCGTGGCCACCCCAGCCATCGACAACGCGGCGCACATTGGTGGTGTGCTGGGAGGTTTTTTTGCAGCCTTGATGCTCGCCGAAGTGTTCGACCCAATGCACTTTAAGAAATACGGCACATTGCGATTGGCCGCGACCATCCTCGTAGCAACCATCACGCTTGCCTCTCTTTGGGGATTCATTTCCTTGCATAAAGCTTAGATCGGGGTAGCAAATCCGTCTAGCTTCTCAAGGTACGCGATTCAATTTCTTCACCGCCTTCGCGGCCACCCAAGGCGTCGTCAGCTCATTGAAAACTTTGTAATGTTGAGTGGCCAAGTGGGCATTAAAGCCTGCCTCGCCCTCGTAAATTTCATAAAGAAAAAACTGCTCGGGTTTGCTTGGATCCACACAAACATCAAACTGATGGCAGCCTGGCTCGTCCTTGACCGACTGTCTGGCGTTAGCCAAAACCTCTCGTTGAAAATCAGCCGCGTGTTCAGGCTTCAAAGTGAAGTCAACCGCCACTACGTAGGTTCCAGTCATTGATCAATCTCCTAAAGTTTCTGGTTTAAATCGTTCTCAATTCGACGCTCTGAAGTGTAACCCTTGGCGACGCCGCGGAGCCAATTGAGGGAGTACAGGTGTAAAAGCTAAAATAGAGGGCTGCACTCACGTACCACCCACCGAACATCAAGCTTTTGAACTCTTCCATTGCCCTGCATCGAAACAGCCTCGAAGATTATTCCTTCGAACTTCCTGCCGAGCTCATCGCCCAAACACCTGCGCTAAGACGCAGCGAGTCCCGCCTGCTCTTGGTGGGAGCAAAGCTCGGCGACGCCCGTTTTGCCCAGCTTAGTGAGCACTTAAGGGCGAATGACTTACTGGTTTTCAACGATAGCCGGGTGATCAAAGCACGGCTTTTGGGGCATAAAGAGAGTGGTGGGCACATTGAGGTCTTGGTTGAACGCACCCTCACCGAGCGTCAGGCTCTGGTTCAACTGAAAGCAAATAAGAAACCAAGACCGGGGTCCAAGCTTTACTTTTCACCACCCAAGTCTCCGATGCACCTAGCCCAAGCAGCCAACGCGGCAAACCCGGCAGTACTCGGCGAAAAGTATGTACCACCACTCAGCAACGCGGATGCCACGGCGACTGTAATCGGGCGACAGGGCGAATTCTTTAAGTTAGAGTTTGAGCGGCCCGTGTTGGAGGTTTTGGAGGCGATGGGCCGCCTGCCTCTGCCCCCGTATATTGAACACAGCCCTGACTTAGCGGATGAAAGCCGCTACCAAACCGTCTATGCTAAACATGATGGCTCAGTGGCTGCGCCCACCGCGGGCTTGCATTTTGAAGATTCACTTTTCGCTGCGCTCGAGGCCAAAGGCATCCAACGCAGTTTTGTCACCTTACATGTCGGTGCGGGCACCTTCCAGCCGGTGCGTAGCGAAAATCTCGATGAACATAAGATGCACAGTGAGCGCTTTCAGATTGATCAAAGCTGCTCGCAGGCCATCTCTGAAGCCCGTCAAAAAGGTGGCCGCGTGTTCGCCGTGGGCACCACCAGCTTGCGAACTTTGGAAAGTGCGGCCGCCCGCCAAGACAGCCGCGGCGAGCTCACCCCATGCCAGGGCGAAACCGATCTCTTTATTCGGCCAGGTTACCGCTTCAGAATTGTGGATGGCCTCATCACCAACTTTCATCTTCCTAAGTCGACCTTATTAATGCTGGTCAGCGCCTTTGCAGGCTATGAAACAATACGAGCGGCGTACGCTCATGCCATTGCCGAACGGTACCGGTTTTTCAGCTACGGCGATGCCATGCTACTCACTCGCCAAACGTCCGAAGCACTCAGCTAGCAAGCCCGTGCTTCCAGTTGCGACGACGCCACCCTAACTTTAGAGTTTCATGCTCAAATTTGATCTCCTGAAAACCGATGGCCTCGCACGCCGTGGCACCCTCACCTTGAATCATGGGGTTGTGCAAACCCCAATCTTTATGCCGGTGGGCACCTATGGCGCGGTCAAGGCGATGGCGCCGCGCGAACTCGAGGAGATTAACGCCCAGATTATTCTCGGCAATACTTTTCATTTATGGCTGCGCCCGGGTACAGAGGTCATCTCGCTTTTCAAGGGCTTGCACGGCTTCAACAGTTGGGACAAACCGATCCTGACCGACTCTGGTGGCTTTCAGGTATGGAGCCTGGGTGCGCTTCGTAAAATTTCTGAGGAGGGTGTGAAGTTCAATTCACCCATCAACGGCGACAAACTTTTTCTCTCGCCCGAGATATCGACCCAAATTCAGCATACCCTGAACTCAGACATTGTCATGATTTTCGACGAGTGCACGCCCTACGAAGTGGACGGCAAAATCGTGGGCGAAAGCGAGGCGGCAACATCGATGCGTCTGAGCCTGCGTTGGGCGCAACGCTCAAGGGACGAGTTCGCGCGCTTGGAAAACCTCAATGCTCAATTTGGCATAGTGCAAGGCGGCATGTTCGAGAGCCTTCTCGATGAATCGCGCGAGGCCTTGGCGGCTATGAACTTCGAAGGCTACGCGATTGGCGGCTTAAGCGTCGGCGAACCCAAGGAAGACATGATGCGCATCTTGGCCCACACCGCACCCAAGCTGCCCGCCAATAAGCCGCGCTACCTGATGGGTGTGGGTACGCCGGAAGATTTGGTGGCGGGTGTGGCCGCGGGCATCGACATGTTCGACTGTGTGATGCCCACGCGAAACGCACGCAATGGCTGGCTATTCACGCGCTTTGGTGATCTCAAGCTCAAAAATGCCAAGTTTAAGGCCGACATTCGTCCGATTCAGCCCAATTGCCCGTGCTATGCCTGCAAGAATTTTTCACGAGCCTATGTTCATCACTTGCAAAAGATCAATGAAATTTTAGGCGCTCGCCTGGCCACCATTCATAACCTCTATTACTACTTAAATTTGATGCAAGAGATGAGAGACGCCATTGAGGCAGGCACTTTCGCAGCCTTTCAAGTGCGCTTTGCCGAAGAGCGCGCCTGCGGCGTTGACTAAAATCCGGTTTCATCGTTACGATTTCGCAATGCCGCCCGCTTGAGAAAATGGCTTTCGCCCCAAGCTCCAAAAGCATGCCCTGCAAACCGTCCATGCCTCCGTGCAAACCATGATTGCGCCCAACACCATGACTTCATCCAAACTCCCTACCTACTTCATCTCGCACGGCGGCGGCCCTTGGCCCTATGTTCCCGAAATGCGCGCCGAAATGAAAATGCTTGAGGCCTCGCTGGTTGATATCCCCCGGCAACTGGGCAGCACGCCTCGGGCCATCTTGGTGATCTCTGGTCACTGGGAAGAGTCCGGCTTCGATGTGATGAGTCACCCGCACCCGCCGATGGTGTATGACTACTCCGGCTTTCCCGATTACACCTATCACATCCAGTATCCGGCCCCAGGGCATCCTGCGCTCGCCCAGCGAACCTTGGAGCTGCTTCAATCGGCAGGACTCAAGGGCAAGTTGAATGCCGAACAAGGCTTTGATCACGGCACCTTTGCACCCCTATTTGCCATGTACCCCAAGGCTGACATGCCCATTTTTCAGGTGGCACTCAACGCCAACCTTGACCCCAAGGCCCACCTGGCCCTAGGTCGCGCTCTTGCGCCGCTTCGCGAGGAAGGGGTACTCATCGTCGGCAGTGGGCTGAGTTATCACAATCTTCGTGCCTACGGCCCGCAAGCCAAGATTCCAGCCAAAGCTTTTGACGATTGGCTACAAGAAGCCTTGCTCACCTGCTCGCCTGCCGAGCGCGAGGCCAGACTCATCGACTGGGCTGCTGCCCCTTATGCCCGCCAGGCCCATCCGCGAGAAGAGCATCTCATCCCTTTGATGGTCGCTCTTGGCGCCGCCGCCAATGAGGTGGCCACCTGCGTGTATCACGAGGAGGGAATTCGCGGCGGGGTAGTGGCTTCGAGCTTTCGTTTTGGCTAGGTAAGCGCGGGGATTTAAAGGCCAGTCTCAATGACTTCCAGGCCGAGACTTTATAATGGAAGGTTAATCTGGCTGATCTGGCCTGCAACACTAAACAAAGAGGGATTTCATTATGTGGATATCAAACGCCTACGCCCAAGCTGCCGGTGGCTCTATGGAGCAACAAATCATGGGCTTTTTGCCCATCATTCTGATGTTCGTGGTGCTGTATTTTTTGATGATTCGCCCGCAAATGAAGCGCGCCAAAGAGCACAAGGCCATGCTCGAAACTCTCAAAAAAGGCGATGAAGTGGTGTCGGGTAGCGGTATTGTTGGCAAAATCACCAAGGTTGGCGAAAGCTACATCACGCTCGACGTGGGCAATGGTGAGATGCACTTCCAAAAAGGCGCGATCCAAACTCTTTTGCCGAACGGCACGATCAAAGCCATCTAAGCAGGACCCGCGAAAGCCCGTCCTCAGCCTGCACCGAAAGCGACCGCCCTCATGAATCGATATCCCGCCTGGAAGTACGCGACCATCATCGCCGTACTGTTATTTGGCCTGATTTATACCCTGCCGAATTTTTTCGGCGAAACGCCCGCCGTGCAAGTCTCGAGCGGCAAGGTGACCGTCAAACTCGATAGCAGCTTGATGGCCAGGGTGGAGGACGTGCTTAAGAAGGAGAATGTAAGCGCGGAGGCGATCCTGTTCGACGGCAACTCAGTAAAGGCCAAGTTCAAGGATAACGATACTCAGGCCAAGGCCAAGGATGTGCTCACCAAGGCCTTGAACCCGAACCTTGAGGACGCCACCTATGTGGTCGCCCTGAACCTTCTTCCAGCCTCGCCTTCCTGGCTCACTAGGCTTCATGCCCTGCCCATGTATCTGGGCCTGGATTTACGAGGTGGGGTTCACTTCCTGCTGCAGGTTGACATGAAATCCGCCCTCAGCAAGCGCCTCGATAGTTTGGTGGGCGATGCTCGTACCAGCCTGCGTGATAAGAACATTCGCCACTCCGGCATTACTCGCCTGGGTGACAGCATCGAGATTAATTTCCGTGACGTTGAAACTTTGACAACAGCCAAGACCTTGCTCGCGGATCAGCTCCAAGACCTTGACTTCATTCAAGCACCGGCGACCAGCGGCGACCCGAAATTGGTCGCCAACTTCAAGCCCACCGCAATCAAGTCTGTGCAAGACAATGCACTCAAGCAAAATATTACGACCTTGAGTAATCGCGTGAATGCCTTGGGCGTGTCTGAGCCCGTGATTCAGCAGCAAGGGGCCGACCGCATTGTCGTGCAACTGGCCGGCGTGCAGGATCCTGCCAAGGCCAAAGAGATTCTCGGGCGCACCGCCACTTTAGAGTTGCGTATGGTGTGCGAAAGCCAAGAAGAGATCGCCGCGTTAACCAACGGTACCGTACCTTTCGGCTGCGAGAGATACTCCGAAAAGGGTAGCCAACCCATCCTGGTACGCAAACAAGTCATGCTCACCGGCGAGAGTCTCACCGATGCCCAGGCAGGCTTCGACAATCAAACCCAAGAGGCCGCCGTTCATTTGAGCCTCGATGCCAAAGGCTCGCGTATTTTCAAAGATCTTACGCGCGAGAACATCGGTAAACGCATGGCCATTTTGCTGGTCGAAAAAGGCAAGGGCGAAGTCGTCACGGCGCCAGTGATCCGCAGCGAAATTGGCGGTGGGCGAGTACAAATTTCTGGCCGCATGACCACGATGGAAGCCACGGATACCGCTTTGCTCTTGCGTGCAGGCGCTCTGGCGGCACCGATGGACATCATCGAAGAACGCACCATTGGTCCAAGCCTCGGCAAAGAAAACATCGACAAGGGTTTCAAGAGCGTCACCTACGGCTTTATGGCCATCGCCGCTTTCATGATGATGTACTACGTGCTGTTCGGCGTGTTCTCCACTCTGGCTTTGGCCTTCAATTTGCTATTGCTCGTGGCGCTCTTGTCGCTGCTGCAAGCCACCTTAACCTTGCCCGGTATCGCCGCGATTGCGCTGACCCTCGGTATGGCGATTGACTCTAACGTGCTGATCAACGAGCGTATCCGCGAAGAATTGCGCAATGGGGCAACGCCACAGGCGGCGATTTCCGTGGGTTACGAGCGCGCCTGGGGCACGATTCTCGACTCCAACGTCACCACTTTAATTGCCGGCCTGGCGCTGCTCGCGTTTGGTTCCGGTCCGGTACGTGGCTTTGCTGTGGTGCACTGTCTAGGGATTATGACTTCGATGTTCTCGGCCGTGTTCTTCTCGCGCGGTTTGGTCAATCTTTGGTATGGCGCCAAGAAAAAACTCACAGGCCTGTCGATTGGGCAAATCTGGAAACCGGACTTGCAGAAGTCCTAGCCTCCAGCCCCACACCCTGCAATCGCCGAGCTTAAAAGAAAGTCGCTATGGAATTTTTTAGAATCAAACGTGACATCCCGTTTATGAAGAACGCCTTGGCGTTCAACGTGGTGTCACTCATTACCTTTATGTTAGCCGTATTTTTTCTGTTCACACGGGGACTTCATTTTTCCATCGAGTTTACCGGTGGCACGGTGATGGAGGTCGCTTACAAGCAAACTGCGAACATCGAAGCGGTTCGTAAAACGGTGGAGTCCCTCGGCTACGCCGACTCTCAGGTGCAAAACTTTGGCACCTCCCGGGATGTCATGATCCGCCTGCCCTTGAAGGCTGGCTTATCGTCGGCGAAGCAATCCGACGAAGTTATGGCGGCGCTTGAGAAAGCCACACCCGGCGTTGAAAAACGGCGCGTGGAGTTTGTTGGCCCGCAGGTGGGCAAGGAGCTAGCCACAGATGGTGCTCTGGCGCTCCTGGTGGTAGTCATCGGCATCATGATTTATCTGGCCTTTCGCTTCGAATGGAAGTTCGCGGTGGCAGGCATCATCGCCAACTTGCATGACGTGATCATCATTCTGGGCTTCTTCGCCTTCTTCCAATGGGAGTTCTCGCTTTCAGTGTTAGCGGCGGTATTGGCGGTACTCGGGTACTCGGTGAATGAATCGGTCGTGATCTTCGACAGGATTCGCGAGAACTTCCGCAAAATGCGCAAAGCAACGACCACGGAAGTCATCGACAACGCGATCACCTCGACCATGTCGCGCACCATCATTACGCACGGTTCGACTCAGATGATGGTCTTGTCCATGCTTTTATTTGGTGGCCCGACCCTGCACTACTTTGCCTTAGCCTTGACCATCGGTATTTTGTTTGGTATTTATTCTTCGGTGTTCGTGGCCGCGGCAATCGCCATGTGGCTGGGCGTGAAGCGTGAAGATTTGGTCAAGCCAGTCGTAAAGAAACAAGGCGCTGAAGCCGAATTGCCCTAGTGTGGTGTTCCACACGAGCAGGCTAGGCCTAATTTCCAAGAGGAGCGCTCGATGAGCAAAGTGTACGTCTGGGATTTACCACTTCGTATTTTTCATTGGGCTCTCGTGTTTTGCGTGCTTGGCTCCATCATTAGCGGCAGCCTCGGTGGCAACAGCTTCATCTGGCACTTCCGTTTTGGTTATGTTGTCATTGGCTTACTCGCCTTTCGAATCGTGTGGGGCTTCGTGGGCACCCAGCACTCCAAGTTTAGTAGCTTCCCACCCTCCCCTGGCAGGGCCATCGCCTATCTTAAAGGCGAACCCGCGACCGATGCCTCTACCGGACAAAAATCAAGCGCCCACCTCGGTCACAACCCACTCGGAGCCTTCTCGGTGTACGCGATTTTGCTCGCCCTTATTTTTCAGGTGAGCACCGGCCTATTCGCGAACGATGCCATCATGTGGGATGGGCCGCTCAGAAACTACGTCAGCAATGACACCAGCGATTTATTGACGACGTTACACAAGATCAACCGGATTATTTTATTCATCCTGATTGCTCTCCATCTTGGCGCGATGGCCTTCTACACCTGGGTGAAGAAAGAACGCCTAGTGGGAGCCATGGTGTCCGGCTATAAGGACAGGACAGAAGGGTAAGGCAAGAGTAACCGTTCAGCCAGTGGCGTTGTTTACAGCCCGGTTTTCTTGGTGTAGATCGGAGCCCAATGGTTTGTCGGAG
>JANLRI010000661.1:0-1898 GCA_031361565.1 Betaproteobacteria bacterium
CTGTACAGCAACGGCAATGGGCGACGATGAACCCCATGGCCCAGTTCCGTGATCCCATCACCCTTGAGGATCATCAGAACTCTCGTTACATCGCCGACCCCCTTCGCCTACTTGATTGCTGCTTGGTTTCGAATGGCGGAATAGCGGTCATCGTCACGTCGACAGATCGGGCTCGTTCGCTTCGACAGCCACCGGTGTACGCACTTGGTTGGGGGCAGGCTCATCCCGGGCTCGTGCAGCAAAGAGGTTGCCGGTTTGGCGAAATCTCCGGCGCGATCGAATCGGGCGCTAGGGCCTTCGCCATGGCTGGACTGAAACCATCCGATGTTGATGTTTGCCAGATTTACGATTGCTACACCTACACCGTCGTCGTGTCATTGGAGGACTACGGATTTTGCGCCAAAGGTGAAGGTGGTGCCTTCGTCGATTCAGGCGCACTGGGCCCGGGTGGATCGCTACCAACCAATACCGGCGGAGGTGAGCTCTCCGCGTATTACATGTGGGGCATGACCCCAATATCCGAGGCCATCATCCAAGCGAGGGGCACCGCCGGTGAACGACAGGTTCCCAAACACGATGTGGTGTTGGCTAGCGGCAACGGCGGCATTCTCGATTACCACTCCACGCTGATTCTCAGCCCCCACGCGGCCTAACACAAGTCGAAAGGCAAAGGCGAGTAGATCATGACGAACCCCAGCACCCTCCCACCCGTTGCCCGCGATGAGGCTTCGGCACACTTTTTCGACGCCACTGCAGAGGGACGACTGCTCCTTCGCTCCTGCACGGATTGTCAACATGTTCGTGGGCCAGAAGTTCCTATGTGCACAGAGTGTCTTTCGGAGAACTTCGATTGGATAGATGCGGCCGGAACCGGTCACCTCGAATCTTGGGTGGTCGTTCACTCCCGAGCTGGCGCCGACGGTATCGTTCCAACCCCGCGTATCATCGCCACCGTTGAGCTCACCGAAGGTCCTTGGATGATAGGCGTACTTATCGATATTGACCCAGCGACAATCACCGGCTCGCTGCCGGTTGTCGTCGCCTTCGAACGTCCACCGGAAAGTGAATCCATCCCCGTCTTTTGCCCCGCATAGACAGCGCGTTACAACAAAGATTCACCGTGGAGTGTTCGTCGGCACGCAGTTCGAAGTCGACGAGAATCTAAGTCCACACGGAATACAACGCGAAGGTTTGGCGGGCTAATCAGGAGGTGGGTAGGCGGCGGTTCGACGAGTCGCCGATGTGTCGTAGGTGTTGTGACGGGCATGGAGAACAGGATCAGGGGACATGTCGATGCCATCAATCAAACGGCCGGGGTTAAACCGTAAAGCTTCGCAATCCCAGTACTGATCGGCCACCAAAGCACCTAAGCTCAATCGACCAAGTGTTCGGAACTCTGTAGAGGTCCACACAACGCTGGAGTCGTCGTCGGGATCGGTCGGGCCCTGAAGCTGCGCGACGAGGGTGTAACAAGGACCATCTCCATCGCGAACCCGGGCGACAATTTCGCGCCGGAGGTAATCGGTTGGCCAGCTGGTCGTATCGGTCCCAAGGGGGAATCGATCGCCAGGCTGTTCAGGAGCCCAACCAAAGCGGGCGACTGACATCGTTCCTTCAGCGTTGGTGTAGCGGAAGGCGTGCAGGCTGTTGTATTGCAGGGCAGCAAATGAGCGGTCGGGACCAAGTTTGTGGACCGTGTCGTAAGTCGCCCAGGCATTTGGGTGCGTAGCAAACCACTCCTTAAAGGCGAGCGGATCGGGCCGACCAGTATCGGGGCGCGGCACGGTGAGGCGAAGGAACTCAAGAAACGCTTCTGGCGTCTTGACAAAGAACGAGCTCATGGACACGCCAATCATGTCGAGATCGCCTCCTTCCCCCGTGGTGTTGTAATCGTCACC
>JANLRI010000668.1:0-4265 GCA_031361565.1 Betaproteobacteria bacterium
CTCACGGGCCTTGCCGTGCGTATTTCAGGGCAGTCGATCAACGCGACCTTGAACCTGCGTGCCATCAACGGAAGCAAGGACGAGCGGCAAGTGCAGGGCCTGTGGAAGACGCTCGAAGGTGATGCGCAAATGGGTTACACCATCCCCAATTTATTGGTGGAGTACGCGATGCGCAACACCCATGTGCCGGTCGGCCCGTGGCGTGGCGTGAACACCAATCAAAATGGTGTGTATCTCGAATGCTTTATGGAAGAAATGGCGCGCGCTGCGGGAAAAGATTCTGTCGAGTTTCGTCGTGCTTTGATGAAGAATCATCCTAAGCATCTGGCCGTGCTCAATGCAGCGGCCAAAGCCGGTAATTGGGGTAAGCCATTGCCTGCCGGCGTGCACCGCGGTATCGCCCAGTTTATGGGTTATGGAAGTTACTCCGCAGCCACCGCAGAAGTATCGGTCGGGCCTAAAGGCGAGGTTAAAGTTCACAAAATGGTACTGGCTTTGGATTGCGGCCATGCTGTGAATCCAGAGCAAATTGCGGCGCAAGTAGAGGGCTCAGTGGCCTACGGTTTGAGTGCCACCTTCTTCGGCGAGGTGACGGTCGAAAACGGCCGGATGAAGGAGCTTAATTTTGATACCTACCGTGTGCTCAAACTGGTCGGCATGCCTAAGGTGGAAACGGTTATCGTGCCTTCGTTTGATTTCTGGGGTGGTGTTGGAGAGCCAACGATTTGCGTGGTGGCACCGGCGGTGCTGAATGCGATTTTTGCGGCTACGGGCAAACCTGTGCGGGATTTACCTTTAAAAAATCAAGGCTTTACTTTCGCCTGAAGCAACCTGTCCCAAGGACCCAGGCTCCAGGGACAGGTTTCAACATCGGCGACAGATTAGAACTCCACCTCTCTGACTAGGCTCCCGCGATCTGAATAGGCGCGTAGTAAGGGCGCTCGCCGAGTGCATCAACTCGAGCCCAAAACTCCGGCCCTGAGGCCAAGCCGCGGGGGTCTTTGGCCGCAGTTTGCCTAAACATGTTCCACGAGTCCGGGTGCAGCTTTATCGCGGCTGCAAAATGCGTGGCAGCTTGGTTCTCGTCACCAGCACGAAGCAAATATTGCCCAAGTCGAAAGAGCGTGTGCGCCTGCGCAATCGCGGGTTCGGGTTTCTGCAGCCGAGCGGCAATCTGTTGAGCGTTCAGCACATGTGCGCTTTCAGGACCTTTTAGGGCCCAATCGCGCACTGCGTCGAGGTAAAGCGTCTTCAAACGATTGCGCTCCTCCACGGCCGCATCCGGCATGACGAACTTGGTCCGATCCATCTGACGGAAGCCGTCCGTCGAGCCAGCGGTTTCCGGGGGGCGCACGATTCGACCCGTTTCGTCGATCCAAACAGCTTGCGGCACATTCACCATGTTGTAGAGATCTGCGACATGATGGTCCCGATCAATCAAGCAAGGATACTTTGCCTCAGCCGCATCAATCCAGGGTTTGGCGGCCACGGGTTGATCCATGGCTATCGCTAAGATGATGAAGCCAGAATCCTTTAATTCGTCGAACAATGCCTGCCACACGGACAGGTCGGCTCGACAGCCTCACCAGGAGGCCCAGGTCGCCAGTAGGACCTTTTTGCCGCGATAGTCAGACAAGCGATGCATGCGACCGTCGAGGTCTGGCAATTCGAAATCCGGTGCTTCGAGCGTGTTGAGCGCATCCGCCCGGCGTGCCGAGCCTGTTCCCAAGACCCAAGTGCTCGCGCTGGCGTCATGTGCGACCGGGTAGCCCATATGCCGCCACATCGCAGCGATATCGAGCATGCCGTCGCGCACTAGCGAAGTTGATGATTGGGGCACAGGGACACAAGTGTCGTCTTGGCAGAGGCCCTCGGGCTTCCAAGTCCAGCCGGTGGCTTGTTTGATCGCTTCGCGACCTAGCCAGAGCGAGTCGCCACGGGTTTCCGCCTGAGGAAATTGCGTCTCGCGTTGTTCGTTGAGAATCGTGATCATGGTCATTCCTCCAAACTCCTTAGGCCGATGTTAGTTTCAAATTACTCCGATAACTCCAGCCATTGCTCTTCCAATGGCTCCAAAGTAGATTCTATTTCTTTCAGTCGCTTTCCAGCTTGAGCGATTTCACTTGGGCTAAGTGGCTCGCATAACTTGGTCTGCAGGCCTTCCTTCTCGGTAGTGAGCTTGGCGATGTCCGCTTCTAGCTTGTCCAATACCTTACGTGAGGGCTTTGGTCCGGTATTTTTCTTCGCAATCACGCCGCTGGCCACATATTCGGTCGCCAAGGTCGCGCTGACCGCCAAAGGGCTGGCCGTCGCTTGGGTTTGCTTCGAAGCGTTTTTGGAGTCTTGCTTGGCATCTTCGCGCTGCTTTTTGGCATAGTCGAGCAGGTACTTTTGGTAGTCGTCCAAGTCGCCATCAAACGGGGACACTCCACCCTGCGAGACCATCCAAAACTCGTCGCACACTGCGCGCAGCAAAGCGCGGTCATGGCTGACCAGCATTACGGTGCCCTCAAACTCATTGAGAGCCATGGACAAGGCTTCGCGCGTCGCTAGATCCAGGTGGTTAGTAGGTTCATCTAACAGTAGTAGGTTGGGGCGCTGCCACACGATCATGCACAGTACCAGGCGGGCTTTTTCGCCACCGCTCATGCTGCCGACGGCTTGCTTAACCATGTCGCCACCAAAGTTGAACATGCCCAGAAAAGCGCGTAAATCCTGATCGCGCGTGGGTTGGCTACCCAATTTACCCGCCAGGGTGAGATCCTTCACCAACTGAATCATGTGCTCCATCGGATTGTCTTCAGGGCGCAGCACATCGAGTTCTTGCTGGGCAAAGTAGCCAACGTTCAGGCCCTTGCCTTCGGTCATCTCGCCGCCAATCGGCGCCAAGGCTTGAGCGATGGTCTTCACCACAGTCGACTTACCTTGGCCGTTGGCGCCCAAGATTCCAATGCGCTGGCCGGCCAACACTGATTTGCTGACGTTGTTGACAATGATGGTGGGCGGTGTACCGGCGGGCGCCTCTTCTGGAGCCGGGTAGCCAAACGATACGTTTTGCATCGACAGCATTGGATTCGGTAGGTTGGCAGGTTCTTTGAACTCAAAAGTAAAGTCGGCTTCGGCCAACAGCGGCGCAATCTTCTCCATTCGATCCAGAGCCTTGACCCGACTCTGCGCCTGCTTGGCTTTACTGGCCTTGGCTTTGAAGCGATCAATAAACTTTTTAAGGTGAGCGATTTTCTCTTGCTGCTTGGAAAAAGCACTTTGTTGCAGTGCCATTTGCTCAGAGCGCAAGTCTTCAAATTTGCTGTAGTTGCCACCGTAGCGGGTGAGCTTGGCGCTTTCAATATGGACGGTCACATCGGTGACGGCGTCCAGGAACTCGCGATCATGGCTGATGACCAGCATCGTGCCCTGATAGCGCTGTAACCAGGCTTCCAGCCAAACTAAGGCGTCTAAGTCCAAGTGGTTGGTTGGCTCGTCCAGCAATAGTAATTCGGAGGGGCAGATCAAGGCCCGAGCCAACTGCAGACGCATGCGCCAGCCGCCGGAAAAGCTGTTGACCGGATTGTTCAGCTCGCTCACCTTGAAGCCTAGGCCCAGGATCAGGGCCTGCGCACGGGCGTCAGCATCATGACCACCGGCATCGTAGAGCTCCATATAGGCATGGCCCAAGCGTTCACCATCGCCGCTGGCCTCGGCTGCCTCCACTTCGAGCTGGGCGGCGCGCAGCACAATATCGCCTTCGACCACGAAGCTAGTAGCGCTCTGATCGGTTTCGGGCATATCTTGGGCGACTTGGGCCATGCGCCATTGCGAGGGAATCGAATACTCGCCACTGTCCTCATGCAGAGTGCCGTTCAAAAGCGCGAAAAGTGAAGATTTTCCAGCGCCGTTCCTCCCCACCAGGCCGACTTTCTCGCCGGGGTTGATCCCCACTGACGCGCTATCGAGCAAAACTTTGGCACCGCGACGAAGCACGACGTTTTTAAGGGTAATCATGAAGACAACAGACAATAGAAGGGTATGAGGGGGGCTAGACGCAAAAAAGATACAAAGTCGTGGACCGAGTTGAATCCACAGACTCGCCATAGGCGCGCTTCGAAGGGGAAGGTCCGTATTTTACTCTCTTGGCCAAACGAAGGAGAGCGGCAACGCTAGCAGGCGTTTAGAAATGGCCCGGCGAATTCGCTTACGATCAACACCGCTAACGTTATGAGCCGAAAGTGCGACGCGAAACGCCAGATAAAAACTGACCAGGAGAT
>JANLRI010000713.1:0-4901 GCA_031361565.1 Betaproteobacteria bacterium
GGTGACGAAGGGCACGTTAAAAGTGGGCGATAACGTGAACGCACAAGTCAGTGCTGAGTTGCGCGCTAAAACCATCCGCAACCATTCGGCGACCCATCTGATGCATAAGGCCTTGCGGGAAGTGCTTGGCACCCACGTGGCTCAAAAAGGGTCCTTAGTCGATGCCGAAAAAACACGTTTCGACTTTAGCCATCATTCCGCAGTCAGCGCCGACGAGATCAAACGCATTGAAGCCATCGTCAATACTGAAATTTTGACTAACCCAGCGACCAATGCCCGCGTGATGTCGTTTGATGACGCAGTGAAGGCCGGGGCAATGGCACTCTTTGGCGAAAAGTACGGTGATTCGGTACGGGTGTTAGATATCGGGAGCAGTCGTGAACTGTGCGGTGGCATTCATGTTTCGCGCACTGGTGATATCGGTTTGTTCAAGGTCATCTCAGAGTCCGGTGTGGCGGCGGGAATCCGTCGGATTGAAGCGATCACTGGCGATAATGCGCTGACCTTCGTGCAAGGGTTGGAGGCACAATTGGGCACGGTGGCCCAGGTCCTTAAGGCCGCACCAGCAGAGCTGGTTCTTAAGGCGGAACAAATGAGTGAGCAACTGCGTGCTCTCGAAAAAGAACTCAGTCGCCTGAAGTCTAAGTTAGCGTCTTCGCAGGGCGATGATCTTGTGACCCAAGCCGTCGACGTAAAGGGCATCAAAGTGCTGGCCGCACAACTCGACGGTGCCGACATGAAGACCTTGCGCGAAACCATGGACAAACTCAAGGACAAACTCAAAAGTGCGGCCATTGTTTTGTCGACCGTACAGGATGGAAAAGTGAGTCTGATCGCAGGGGTCACTGCCGATACCATCGGCAGAGTGAAGGCGGGCGAGCTCGTGAACTTCGTAGCTATGCAGGTGGGCGGCAAAGGAGGCGGTAAACCCGACATGGCGCAGGCCGGAGGGACCCAGCCCGAACATCTTGCCAAGGCCTTGCAAGGCGTGCTCGCCTGGGTGAGCGAGCGAGTCTAGGGTGGATGGAGACTAGGGTGGAGTCTAGGGCGGCGACTAGGTGAGCGGGCGTTTGGGTAACCAGGTGACAAGGCTTCAACAGTGACCTCGCCACGAGGACCGGGCATGAAAACCTTGGTCTTTCTGGTGATTCTGTGCCACATCGCCTACGGCGGTACGCGGGTCGCGATGTCGCTCGCGGGGCTTGAGTTGAAAGCCTCTCCGTTGGCGATTGGCATCATTCTGTCGTTCTATAACTTGTTACCGATGTTCGTGTCGATCAGCTCGGGGCGGCTGATTGATCGCTTCGGCGTAGCCAAACCCGTAGGCTATAGCGTGGCCTGCCTGGCCCTCGGCACGGTACTTCCTTTTGTGGCCTGGGATATTGGCGTGCTCTACCTCGCGGCAGTATTGATCGGGATGGGGTTCATGACCCTACACCTATGCATTCAGAAAGCAGCGGGTGAGATTGGTGCCCTTCAAGGAAACGGGCATGGCGAATTCGTAGGCGCCGTAACCGAAGGAGAAAGTCGACAAAAACCGGAGCGTAAGCGTGAACGCGAACGTGCCGATGATCCGGGTAGTGTTCGTGCGACAAACTTTTCTTTGTTGGCACTGGGTTTTTCCATCAGTGGTTTTCTAGGTCCCATGATTGCCGGTTTCGCCATTGATCATATTGGCTATCGGGAAGCCTTCGGGGTGTTAGCCGTTGCCCCCTTAGTCGCCTATTTTGGTTTTAGAAAGTTCGTTTTCCCCGCGAGCCTGGAGGGCAGAGACGAGCCCATCCTCGAGGGCCAGGCTCCCAAGCGGGTTTTAGACTTGATCGGCTCGCCGGAGCTGATGCGTCTTTACACCGCCGTCCTAGTTTTGTCGGCCTCCTGGGATGTTTTGCAGTTCCTTATCCCAATTTATGGCAAGAGCCTGGGGCTATCGGCCTCACAAATTGGTATTGTGTTGGGCGGCTTCGCCCTGGGTTCGTTTCTAGTGAGGCTAGCATTACCCTGGCTGGTCAGAAAATTCAGCGAATGGCCGCTAATCCTTTCCTCTATCTGTACTTCGGTCCTCGTCTATGCCCTGTTTCCCTTCTTCCCCAGCTTCGGCGCGATGATCGTGCTCTCGGTCTTACTTGGGCTGGGGCTAGGCTGTGCGCAACCCATGGTGCTGTCCGTGATTCATCGCTCGGCCCCCGAGGGGCGAATTGGTGAGGCGGTGGGATTACGACTGACCATCATAGGCGCCAGTCAAGCCATTCTTCCAATCACCTTCGGCGCGGTCGGCGTTGCCATTGGCATGGGACCTTTATTTTGGGGCATGTCTATTTTTGCCCTGATCGGCGCCGGTTATGTGGCGCGCGGCGCGGGATATTTAAATTTTGGAAGCAAGGCCAATCAAGCCTCCAAGGATGACGATGGCCTCCTCTAACACGCCCTTGGCCCGCACCGAAGGTTTGGCGCCTCCGCCTCAGTCGGCCAGTGAAATGTTCTGGGCGTTTTCCAATCTGGCGCTGCGTGGGTTTGGTGGCGTACTGCCCTGGGCGCAAAGAGTGATTGTCGAAGAAAAGCGCTGGATGAACCGTGAGGACTTTCTCGAGGTGCTGGCCTTTGCTCAGCTCTTGCCGGGCCCCAATGTCTGTAACTTAGCACTGATGATTGGTGATCGCTTCCTGGGATGGCGTGGGGCTTTAGCCTCCTTCGTAGGGATGTTCGTTTTCCCCGCGATGATCGTAGCCTGCATGGCACTGTTTTACGATAAATTTGCCCACTATCCTTTGGTGCGCGGAGCCTTGCAGGGGATGGCCTGCGCGGCTGCAGCCTTAATCATGGCGACCGGTATTAAACTTGGCCTGACCTATCGTGGACGTTGGCTTTGGTTGTTGCCTGCCCTCGGCGGTTTTGTGGCGATTGGGCTTGCCCGCCGCCCCATGTTGGAGACGCTGTTGTGGCTCTTACCTTTGTCCATCGGCGCGGCCTGGTGGTCTGTCGCTGGAGCGGCCAAGAAATGAATACCAGCGCCGACTTGTTCAGCTTGATGGTGCACTTCGGCACGCTCTCTTTTTTGGCGATCAGCGGCGCGATCTCGACGGCTCCGGACATGCATCGATTCTTGGTCGATGAAAAACATTGGATGACCCATACCCAATTCTCCGACTCCATCGCACTCGCCCAGGCTGCGCCGGGTCCTAATATCTTGTTCGTCGCCTTGCTCGGGTTTCAAGCCGCCGGTTGGTCGGGCGCGGTGGTGGCGCTGGGCTCAATGGTGATTCCTTCGAGCATACTGGTGTTTGTCACCTGGCGTTGGAAAAAAAGCCGCGAAGATACCCAGCTAGTGAAAGCCTTACGGATGGGCCTGTCCCCGATCGCGATTGGTCTCACAGTGTCCACCGGATTGGTCTTGATTCGCACCGCCGCTGTGCCCGAGAGCGGCCTTGTTCTCGACTGGCGCATGGCCTGCCTGATCGCCCTGGTAATAGCAACATTGGTGTTTTCGCTTAAGACTCGATACAACCCGCTCTGGATGATCGGGCTCGGTGCGGTTGTGGGCATGTTGATTACCCTAGGGCAACAATGATCGCGTCGCGCCGTGTCGGCCAAGACCTAAGCATCGCTTGCTTCGACAGTCTCGCTTGCGCGCCTTCTGCCGCCCAGCCTCCTTGCTTGCATTGTTAGTGTGAAGACCGCTTAAAATGGATAGGCCATGAACCCAGACTATAAATTTTGTCCGCGCTGCGCTTCGTCGCTTGAGGTGCTGCCCTTAGGAGGTCGCCAGCGTAGCGCTTGTACCGCCTGTGGTTTCACGCATTGGAATAATCCTCTGCCTGTTGTGGCCGCAATCATTGAGTATCAAGGCCAAATTGTTCTCGCCAGAAATGCTGCCTGGCCCCCCAAAGTGTTTGCCCTGATTACCGGCTTTTTAGAGGCCGGTGAAACTCCAGAGCATGGTATTGCGCGCGAGGTGGAAGAAGAAACCTCCTTGGTGGCCACGCAGGTGTCCTTGGTAGGTGTGTATGAATTCACCCGCAAGAATGAGTTAATTATCGCCTACCACGTGCAGGCCGAAGGCGAGATCAAACTGTCCGAAGAACTGGTGGACTATAAGCTGGTTGCACCTGCTGACCTGCGACCCTGGAAAATGGGCACTGGCCTAGCGCTCGCCGACTGGATGCGAGCGCGCAACCTGCCGTTTGAGTTTTTAGAACGACCGTAGTAGGCCGGGCGGCAGAAGGACGCGCGGCGCACGCCTTTTGGCGCGAGCGCTCCCAAGCCTCGCCGCGATTCTCGTCAAACCACCTTTACCGAGAGATCCGGTAAGCCTTCAATCTTGCACAGCATCGTGTCGCCTTTGACCACGGGGCCGACGTTTTCAGGTGTGCCCGAGTAGATAATATCGCCGGCTTTGAGCTCGAAGGCTGCGCTAAGCTGCGCGATTTGCTCGGCCACGCTCCAAATCATGAAGCTCAAGTTCGCGTTTTGTTTGACCTGACCATTGACGCTCAAAGAAATCGCTCCCTTGGTGAAATGACCTACCATCGCCACCGGATGGATTGGGCCAATCGGTGCGCTCATGTCGAAACTCTTGCCAATTTCCCAGGGCTTCTTCTGATCGCCCATGAAGCGCTGGAGGTCTCGACGAGTCATATCCAGGCCAACGGCGTATCCAAACACCAAGTCCAGCGCTTTCTCAATCGGGATATCGCGCCCACCGGATTTGAGCGCCGCTACCAGCTCAACCTCGTAGTGATAGTTCTTGGTGAGCGCCGGGTAAGGATTGTTGGCAGTGGTGCCCGGCGCGACATACTGAATCGCATCGGTCGGTTTCTGGAAGAAAAACGGCGGCTCGCGCGTCGGGTCGGAACCCATCTCGCGGGCGTGCGCGGCGTAGTTGCGGCCGATGCAGTAGATGCGGC
>JANLRI010000717.1:0-3654 GCA_031361565.1 Betaproteobacteria bacterium
GCCGCATGTCCGAGCGAAATTTGATTCGCCAGGCCACCGATAATGTTCCAGGACTGAGCCATGGCTGCGAACAGCAGCAACAAAGTAAGCACGCGAATGGCATAGCCGTTCTTGGCAAGCAAGAAGGGTAGAACGCAAACCGCCGCCAATACCCCTAACAGTAACCAACGAGACTTCATAGGGCTAGGACGCACGACGCAGAAGCCCTTCGGGCCGTAGGGCAAGAGTCAAGATAAAGACCAGGAAGAGCACCATGTTTTGCAACTGCAGTGGCAGGAATAAACCAGAGAGCGACTGGATCACACCTACCGCCAAACCACCGACCACGGCGCCCAGTACATTGCCTAGCCCACCGAGCACCACGACCGTAAACATCAAAACTCCAAACTGCTCGCCGACTGAAGGTGAAACGGTTAGATAGGGAAGGATGATTGCCCCACCGAAGGCAGTCAGGCCGACACCTAGACCAAAGGACAGGCGATATATTTTGTCGGGATCAATACCCATGAGTTTTGCCGCCATCGGGTCTTGCGCTGTTGCCCGTACCGTGCGGCCCCACCAAGTTTTGGCCAGCAACGACCAGATGGCAATGCCGGCAACCACCGAAGCGCTAAAGGCAATTGCATAGGGCATGCTGATGATCAGGCCCGCGAATTCAAGCGATTCGTTCTGGTACCAGGTTTGCACCGATTTGAACTCCGAACCAAAGAAAATGAGTGCTAAATTCTCCAACACAATGAGAATGCCCACCGTGAGAAAAATTTGCGCGACCTCGGGCGCTTTCAGCACTTTGCGAATGAGCAGTTGCTGCACCCAATAACCGAGCGCAAAAACCACCGCGAACGCCAACAGGGAGCCCAAAATGGGGTCGACGCCGAGATGCTGCCATGCGAAGTAGGCGACGTACATGCCAATCATCAAAAACTGCGCTTGAGCAAAGTTTACGATAGAGATCACCCCGAACACTAGAGTCAGGCCAATGGAGATCACCGCGTAGACGCCGCCCAGCATCAGACCATCGAGGAGTGCTTGAAGAAATGCCATGAATGTCGAGGTATCGTCCTGCTTGCGGTGCTATTCGTCGTGCTAACTAAACTACTGCTTAGCCTGGTACGCGCGCGATGAACTTGGCCTTGGCAAACTTTTGAGGCCAGACGGTTGCCAGTTCCTTGTTTTGCCATTGCACCATCATGGGTTCTGCGTGAATGTTCAAACCGCTGTCATCGAACTTCACCTTGCCATTGGTCATGGCCTTGGCCCAGCCTTCGGTGAAGGTGACGCTGTGCAGGGATTTGCTAATGGCCTCCGGGGCGGCTGACTTGGCGGCGTTAATGGCCTGATTCAATACGTCCAGTGAAACGGCATGCTCAATCGCCTCATGCACCATAAAGGCATTGAAACGCTTGCGATAGCGCTCAGTCAAGGCCGGGGCAAAGTCATAATTGGCCGAGCAAATGGAGAGCACGCCATTGGCGAAAGGGCCAAGGGCTTTTTCAAAATCGGGGATGACATAACCTGCTGAGCCACCCACGATGGGCACGGCGATCTTTTGTTGGCGCAGCGCGCGTACGATCAGCAAGCTATCGTTGAGATAGGACACCGGGAAAATCATTTGTGCTTTAGAGGCACGCAGCTTGTTAATCAGGGGAGTGATGTCGGTAATGCCCAAGGGGTAGGCTTCGTCCATCACGATTTCAGCGCCTGCGGCCTTGGCGGCGGCGCGAATGCCGGACGCGGTGGAGGTGCCAAATGCCGTGTCTTCAAACATGATGGCAATTTTATTCACTTTGCTGGCCCCGCCTGCAAGATCTACTGCTAGATCGAACTGTGCTTTACCAATGACGCTACCTTTGGCGGTGACTTGAAATACATTCTTGAATCCACGGCCAGTAATTTGATCGGAGTAACTCATAGTGATCAGCGGCACACCACGACGCTCGGTGACTTCAGAGATCGCCAGGGTGAGAGAGGAAGCGAAAGCACCAAGAATAGCGCAGCAATCATTCTCAGCGATCATGCGCTGGGCGACTGTCGCCGCATTACTTGGCGTCGAGGTGGAATCCGCATAAATAATATTGAGTTTGGCGCCACCCACACCCGCGAGGCCACCCGCCGCATTAAGCTCTCCGGCAACTAACTCAATGCCTTGCCGAGAGTTGATACCGAACTGTGCGTTTGCTCCAGAGAGAGGCAAAATGACACCGACATTGATGGCCTTGCCCTGCGCCTGAGAAAAGGTGGGAAACGAGCTTGTTAGCCCTGCCGCGGCCAGGCCTTTTAAGAGTCGTCGACGTGCTCCGGTGGGTTTACTCATGATGTCTCCTAGGCGCGCTTGCGCAAATTAATGGAATCGGGAAAACTGTCGAAAATCAGTGTGTTTCGATTTTGATCGATATAATTGACTGATTGTAAGACAAAAAAGGTATGCTGCGACGATGCCTGTTCCATTAAAGCTAGTGAAGCCCGAAACCTTGAGAGTGCAAGTGGAGAACCATTTGCGTGAGGCCATTGTTTCCGGCAAGCTCAAACCCGGCGAGAAGCTGATTGAGCGTGAGCTTTGCGAAATGTTGGGGGTAAGCCGCCCCTCCTTGCGCGAGGCCTTACGCAAGTTAGAAGCAGAAAAACTGATTGTGATCGTGCCCCACCGGGGTCCTGAGGTTGCGGCCATGAGCATGGCCGAGGCTCGAGACCTTTACGCCTTGCGACGCCTGTTGGAAAGTTATGCGGCTCATGAGTTCGCCCGGCTGGCAAGCGATGAGCAAATCAAGAATTTAGGGAAAGTCGTTAAACGTCTCAAAGAGGCCAGCATGAAAAATTCGCGTTCTGGCGTATTGCTGGCTAAGGCGGATTTTTACGATATTTTATTAAGCGGTAGCGGTAACGCGCTTGTGAGCGAAATTCTCGGTGGCATGTTGTCGCGGGTGAGTTTGTTGCGTTCTACCTCGTTAATGTTGCCCGACCGCCTTCCTCGCAGTGTTGAAGAAATTGAAGCCTTACAGAAGTGCATCGAGAAGCGAGATGCCATCGGCGCGCAAAAAATCTCTAGCGACCATATTCTGAAAGCGGAAGCCGCAGCGCTTGGCGTTTTCGAAAACAATCTGAAAAAGAATACCTTACTCCATCAAAGCAAGCTCCAAACTCAAAAAGGAAAAGTAGCATGAACCAAGACTCATTTGATAAAGGCCTGAAGACTCGTCGCGAGGTTCTGGGCGCCGACTATGTCGATAACTCCATCAAAAATGCGGACGACTTCAATCGCCCCATGCAGGAGCTGGTCACAGAGTATTGCTGGAACGAGGTGTGGAATCGGCCAGGTTTGGATCGCCGTACGCGCAGCATCATTAACTTGTCGATGCTCACCGCCTTAAACCGCCCGCATGAATTGAAGTTGCACGTTCGTGGCGCGATCAACAATGGTTTAAGCAAGGAAGAGATTCAGGAAGTATTTTTGCAAACCGCCATTTACTGTGGCGTGCCGGCCGCGATTGATAGTTTTCGCAACGCCAAGGAAGCCTTTAAAGAAATGGGAATCTAAGAATGAGCGCTGCACAAACGGCATCGGACGTTAAGCCCGGCATCGCCTTTGTTGGTCTTGGGAAAATGGGCGTGCCGATGGTGCATAGCCTGCTGCGCACTGGCTACACGGTCAAGGGG
>JANLRI010000650.1:0-14750 GCA_031361565.1 Betaproteobacteria bacterium
ACTCGCCCAAACCCGCTAAGGAGTGAGACGTCGCGATCAATCCATGGCCATCCTGGCTCGCGCTTATCGTCGTTGAAGAAGCTTCATTGATGCTTTGCTCGACGCCCAATGCAACGCCAAGTTGCCCGGTCGTGGATATACCCATGAGAAACCGACCGCCAGAGGTAATTCCATGCGAACCAAACCAGTGTTTAAAAGTCATTGCCGTGCGGGTAGAGCCTGCCTTAACTACCGCCAAACCCGCCCAATGCTCGGAGACCGTTTTGAGGCTAGCGTATTCGCGCGGATTATCTCGATCACTCTGAACGAGGAAAACAATCGCAAGCTTTGATCGCTCCGCCCAAGACTGGAAAATCTGCGCAGTGACGGCAGCCGTCGCGGGATCGGACAGACCCAGCACTTTGCTTGCCTGGTCAATAATGACGAGGCTGTTCGGCCGAATCTCCTGAGCCTTGAGATCCTGCACCAACTTAGCGCTACCAAAGCGCAGCAAGCGGCGGCTGATGTCGGCTTCAAAACGTAAAATCCGGGCTGTGCCCTTGGCCAGTTGTTTTTCCAAATGGGGCGTAAAGGACTGCGCCTTTTTGACGAAGGCTTGTGGATCATGACCCGTCACCAACACGCTAGGGGAGGCTGCGTGTGCGCTAGCTGAAAGGCACTGAGCCACTAAGGCAACGCGAATCGCCTGAGTGTCTACCATGATGGCGTAAAGCATGCCGGGCACAAGTTCAGCGAGCTCAGCGGGTAGACCGTCGATCGCCAATATAGGCTTGGCTTTCAGTCTAGTGACTCTCGGATCAGGTTCGACGGACATTACGTTTCAAATACTCTACTTAAATAATTCTGGTTTAACTTCTGCCTATAAAGGCGCAATGACTTAGTTTGAAGTCTAGGCAGGCAAAGCTTGGGCCGGGCGACCAGATCGATGAACGTGCGGGGCGACCGATAATCGGCACCTTTTTAGAGCAAAAATTACAACACCCCAGAAGAGTCCTGAGCCAACGGGCTAAAATGCGACGCATGATTGCTTCACTCAAAAACGAACTCACACAACGTCTCGCAGAGCTTTTGGCCGAATCAGTACGAGGCCTCTCTCCCTCCGCAAAGCTGCCGCCAGGCTTTGAGCTCACGTTGGAACAGCCTAAACAGGCTAGCCACGGCGATCTCGCCTGCAATGCCGCGCTACAAGTGGCAAAACCGCTCGGCCAGAACCCTCGCGAGATCGCGATCCGATTTCAGGCCGCGATTGCGGGCGATCCAGCCTGTCAAAGAATCATTGAGAGAAGCGATATTGCCGGGCCTGGCTTTATTAACCTCACTTTGACGGCCCATGCGCGGCAGTCAGTCGTGGGGGAGATCTTGCGCACGACCCGTGCCTTTGGTCGAAACCAAAGTGGTCAGGGTCAGCAAGTCTTGCTGGAGTTTGTGTCTGCGAATCCTACCGGCCCTTTACATGTTGGCCACGCTCGTCAAGCCGCGCTTGGGGATGCGCTCGCTGAGCTTTTTAGCGCCAATGGTTGGAAAGTCCAGCGCGAGTTCTACTACAACGACGCTGGCCAACAAATTGAGAACCTGGCGCTCTCTGTGCAAGCCCGCGCCAAAGGTCTTGGTGTCGACGACCCTAGCTTCCCGGCGGACGGCTATCGCGGCGAATACATTTCCGACATTGCGGCGGACTATCTCGCCCAAAAAACCGTCGGCGGCGCGAAAGTGACTCCACTTACGGCCAAGGGCGATGTCGCCGACCGGGATGCCATCCGGCGTTTCGCCGTGGCATATCTGCGTAACGAACAAGACATGGATTTGACCACCTTTGGGCTCAAGTTCGACGTTTATTACTTAGAGTCCTCCCTGTATACCGAAGGACGTGTTGACAAGACCGTAGCCGCTTTAACGGCGGCCGGTCACACCTACGAAAAAGACGGCGCGCTCTGGTTTGCATCCACTGCATTTGGAGATGACAAAGACCGGGTGATGCGTAAATCCGAAGGTGGTTACACCTACTTCGTGCCAGATATTGCCTATCACGTGACGAAATGGGAGCGAGGCTTTACGAAGGTCACCAATATTCAAGGCTCGGACCACCATGGCACGATTGCACGGGTGCGCGCGGGTCTTCAAGCACTTCATATCGGAATTCCAGCAGGCTATCCCAGCTATGTCCTGCATAAGATGGTGAAGGTAATTAGGGGCGGAGAAGAAGTCAAAATGTCCAAGCGCTCAGGTAATACAGTCAGCCTGAGAGATTTGATCGATTGGAGCGGCAGCGGTGACAGTCCCGAGGAGAAGTTGCTTCGCGGACGCGATGCTGTGCGCTTTTTCCTGATTTCACGCAAGGCGGATACCGAATATACCTTCGATGTCGATTTGGCGCAGTCCAGAAGCGACGAAAATCCGGTGTATTACGTGCAGTATGCTCACGCCCGAATTTGCTCGGTCCAGGCGCAGGCCGGCGTTCAGGCGGGGCATGAAATCAGCGTCGCCTTGGCCAGCGATCTGAGCCCATTGACCGCTCCGAAGGAAACCGCCTTATTGAACCGGCTCGCCGCCTATCCGGAGGTTATTGAGACGGCCTGCCGTGAACTTTCGCCACATTCAATTGCTTTTTATCTCAAAGACTTAGCGGCCGATCTTCATTCTTACTATAATGCTGAGAGATTCCTCGTGGATGATCCAATTTTGCGCGCTGCGCGTTTGGCTTTGTTGGCCGCGACTCAGCAAGTGTTACGCAATGGTTTAGGCCTTATTGGCGTCTCCGCTCCGGAAAAAATGTAATCAAGGATGAGCCATGGCTAAGGAATTTAATCTGAACACAGTCCGCCAGAAGGCTGCCGATCAAACGGCGATGACTCCAAAACACGGGAAAATGCCACGGAGAGCCCAGGCAGGCGGCACCATTCTAGGCTTTTTAGCCGGGCTGGTGATAGGGCTTGTCGTCGCCGTCGTGGTCGCCATTTTTATCACTCGTGCTCCGGTACCGTTCGTCAACAAAGCGGGACACAAGAGCTCGGATCGGGTGATTGAACCCAAGGTCGGGGCTCCCTTGCCAGATCCGAACCAGAGCTTAAACTCTAAATCAAAACCTAATCCTAGTGTCGACAAGCCGAACTCGGATAAGTCCAGTGATAGCGTCGCTAAGCCGGCTGATGCCGGAGGATCAGTCCTCGGTAATGTTTTTAACAACGGCCAACAGGCTGGCCAGGCTGCTCCGCCGCCAGCGCCGACGCCTGCCACCGCCCCAAACCCGGCTACACCAAATACGACCGCCGCGAAGCCAACTTCGCCAGGCGCCCCAGTGACGGCGAGTACGCCAGCGGGCACAACGCCGACTCCAGATAACCCTGAAGACAAGACGACCTACATCATTCAAGCAGGAGCGTTTCGGGTACAGGAAGATGCTGAGGCGATGAAGGCAAAGCTTGCACTGGCAGGATATGAAGCAAGAATTTTGACGGCCGATGTGAGTGGGCAACCACTTTATCGGGTTCGCTTAACACCCTATAAAGTGCTGGACGATGTCAACAAGGCCAAAGCCAAGCTTGCTGAAAACGGTATTGAATCTACCGTGATTCGGATGAAGTAAACGTTTCCATCCGTACGTCCGTTTGTTCACGATGCGCACTTTGTGCATTCACAGGGCATCGGCCAAGTAAACCAAGAAACGACGCCAACCGTTTCAGACGAAGCTCATAACTTAAAGAATTCGCAACCAAGGAAGTTTGATGGTCCACCCCCTTACTCGCCGTAAGTTTAATAAATTATCTGTAGCGCTCAGCTCGGTATTGTTAGCCTCTAGCCTCGGCTTGGTCGTGAACGCTAATGTGGCCCTGGCACAGGCGCCCAAGGGCCCCGAATTCAAGTTAATTAAGCCTGAGCAAACGCCCGATGTTGAAAAGGGCAAGATCGAAGTGATCGAGTTCTTTTGGTTCGGGTGCCCGCATTGCAATGGCCTTGAGCCGAGTGTGCGCGAATGGAAAAAGAAGTTGGCTCCCGACGTGGTGTTTAAGCGGGTACATGTGCCGTTTCGTGAAGAAAAGCATCAGCAACTGTATTACACGCTAGAGTCGATGGGCAAAGTCGAGGACATGGTCGACAAAGTATTTTACGCCATGCACGTCGAGCACAACCCACTCGACAGCAATAAGAAAATGGTGGAATGGGCCACCAAACAAGGTTTGGACGCAAAGCTGTTTGAACAGACCTTGGAGTCTTTTGGCGTCAAAGCCAAAATGAAAAAAGCCTCCAATTTGGCGGCGGCTCATCAGGTTGATGGAGTCCCTGCCTTGACCGTTAACGGAAAGTTCTATACGGCTCCGTCTATGGCAGGCTCCAATGGAGGCGCCTTGCGACTCGTTGATCAGTTCGTCGAACAAGAGCGTAAGGCCAAGAAGTAATCTGAAGTCCGCCAACATTCAGGCGGATGCAGTGAGAATTGTCAGCCTCGTCCCCAGCTTGACCGAACTGGTCTGTGCGTTGGGGCTTGGCGAGCACCTCGTGGGTCGCACAGGTTTTTGCATTCACCCGGCCTCAGCCTTGAGCAAGGTGCCCAAGCTTGGCGGAACCAAGCAGGTCAATGAAGCACAACTGCTGGAGCTTCGTCCGACCCACCTTATTGTTAATAAAGACGAGAATGAATTGCCATTGGTGGAGCGCCTCGCCAAAGTGATCCCCCATATCTTGATCACACATCCTATTCATGTGGAAGACAACTTCAATTTATTCAGGCAGTTTGCGCGAAGCTTTGGGGAAGTTCCCGGTGTGATCGAAGCAGCCGACAAACTCTCGCAAGGTTTGCAGCATGCCCTCGACGAAAACGAATTGGCCTTATCGCATTTCAAAAAGGAAGCGGTGCTGTACTTGATCTGGAAAAAACCATGGATGAGTATCGCCACGAATACCTATATCTCGAGCATGTTGCGTACAGTTGCATGGCAGAGTCACACCACGACCCAACAAGCTCAAGCGGGCTTGGCCGAGGTTGGCGCTACGCGCTATCCGAGCTTGGGCAATGACGAGGTTTTCAGTGCTCCCGTTGATCGGATTTTATTGTCCTCTGAACCCTATCGCTTCCAAGAGCGGCACGCGCAAGCCATGAAAGCCGAGCTTCGCTTCGATTCGCGAGCGACTGTGCATGTCATCGACGGAGAGTTGTGCTCGTGGTACGGCCCGCGCGCGATTCAGGGCCTGAAATATTTACTTAAATTTAGGCAGTCTCTGCAATGACCAAGGTCTCACCCCTCCCCCTGTTTTTCTTAATGGCCTGCCTCGGGCTTCAAGCCTGCGCAACTGCGCCCCGACGAAGCACCAGCTCACGTCCTAACTCGCCCGTGCTTGGTGAAGGACCAACCCCGTCCAGCAGTGTCACAAACTCTGGGCGGCCCAGCACGCCAAACCAAGCACCTCCACCTGGAAAACGCGCTGGCGGCTATTACCTGGATGATGGACCAGGCGTTAATCCACCTGACATTGAGGCCATTCCTGACGCCACGCCCAAATTTGAAACTTTGGCCTCGCGCGCCAACCGGCCCTACAGCATATTTGGAATTCAATATATCCCGCTCACTCAACTCAAGCCTTACCGTGAGCGCGGCTTCGCCTCTTGGTATGGCAAGAAGTTTCATGGCCAGACGACTTCAAACGGCGAACGTTACGATATGTACGCCATGACCGCCGCACACCCGACCTTCCCGTTGCCAAGCTATGCCAAGGTAACCAATCCCAGGAACGGGAAAAGCGTGGTGGTGCGAGTCAATGATCGCGGCCCTTTCTTGAACAATCGCATTATCGATCTCTCATATACCGCGGCTGCAAAATTGGGCTATGTGAATAGTGGTAGCACTGAGGTAGAAATCAGCCTGATCGATGAACCTGAGAAGTTTGCAGTGCTGACCAAGGGCGTGATGGGCGCTGCTTTGCCTGCGACCTCGACAACCCGAACAGAACCTGTTCCCTCTACAAGCTCTTCTACTAACTCGTCTAATAGCGCTTCCGTCAATCCGGTCGTCAACCAACCGACTGAATCAGCGACGCCAACTGCGAGCGCCGCAACGTCTGCAACGGTCACAACGCCTGCAGCACCTACTGCGACCGCGACCGCGACCGCGACCGCGACTGCGACTGCGACTCCAGCGCCCGTAACAGAACCTGGCCTGATCCTGACCCGCGAGACTGTGATCGCTCAGCAAGCCAACGCTCCCAATCCTGGTCTCTACCTGCAACTAGGTGCGTTCGGTGCGAAGGAGACGGCCGAGGCCACCAAGCAAAGACTAGCCCAACAATTCCCCTGGCTCAGCTCTGATTCACAGCCCAAGGTCGACTACCTCTTGCGTCCCGAAGCTGGCTTGTTCAAACTCCATGTCGGTCCGTTCAAAAGCAGGGCAGATGCTTTGGCGAATATTGAACGTCTGCGTGGCGAAAGCGGCTTACAGGCGTTTGTAGTCGCCCGCTAAGGAGTACCAGTCCACATCTTTGCGACCGCTTAGTTTGGCGGCCCATTTGGCCGCCTTGCTCGCGGGCAAACCTTCACACAAAGCCGTTAAGAGTTGTTTGGGGTCAATGCTGAGCGCGCCAAGATCGTCCAGGCCGGGCTCAAGCGTCTGTCCTGCAACCGGCACCGGTGCTCGATAAGGCTCCAGCGCAATCACAAACTCGCCGCGCAGACGATTGCTGTCTTCACCCAGCCAAGCACTGAGTTGCGACACCTTCATGCGCGCAATTTGCTCAAATCGTTTCGTTAACTCGCGACCGACCACCAGCGCTCGGTCAGCTTCGATGACCGTCGCGAGATCACTGGCAAACTCAGTGATGCGATGTGGCGATTCAAAAAACACCAAGGTTACCTCCGAACGAGCCAGAGACTGCATGCGCTCAACGCGGCCCTTTGATCGGGCAGGCAGAAACCCCTCGAAACGAAAGCGCCCATCGCCGAGACCCGCCACAGACATCAGTGTAGTTACAGCACTAGGACCCGGAATAGGGATGGCCTGAACACCCAGCGCAGCGAGACCAGCGATCAAGCGACTTCCCGGGTCGCTAATGGAAGGCGTACCGGCATCGCAGATCAATGCAACATCCTCATGCTTCAAAATATTAGCGAGATGCTCAACAGCGGCGGCTTCGTTGTGTTCATGCACGGATATCAAGCGCGCTTGCGTACCAATGCGCTCTAAAAGCGGACGACTAACTCTGGTGTCCTCAGCGGCAATCACGGCCACCTGCCTGAGCGTTTCCTGAGCGCGTAAAGAAAGATCGTCCAGATGGCCTATGGGCGTTGCCACAACATAGATTTTATGAAACGATGCGAGGTCAGGATCCATTGACACGGCACCTGGGGGAAAATTTGTCAGCGGGGTTGCGACTTTTCATGACATGCTTTGCACAAAATATTGAATAACACTGAAAATACCAACCTATCTCGAACCATGGCGGCCTTAAATCTGGCCGCAAATTCCATTAAGATAAGTGGGCGAGGCCCTGTAATTTGAGAGCGAGAAACTACATGCACCGTCGCCAAGCGATCACCCGAGTGTCCTTGCTCGCTTCTGCGATCTTAGCCCCTATAGCGTTGCGTGCCCAAAACTCGCTTTTTGGCAAAAGGATTGCACTGCTGTTGCCACCCCCTAATGGCGAATACAGGCGCGCCACCTCTGCCATTTTATTGGGCCTGAAAAACGCACAAAACCGCGACGGATCAGGCCTGAGCATGGACTTGATTCCAGTCGACGAACGCTTTGACAGCCTTGCCAATGCCTATCAGGAAATTACCTCCAAAGGCTACTCTTTCGCGATTGGCCCACTTGTCAAGAGTAGCGTTACTCAATTGGCTGATTTGCCGAGCTTGTCAGTTCCCACGCTCGCTCTCAATTGGCCAGAAACGGATCGCACGCCTGCCGCAGGCAACACCGTTTTCTTCGGACTCCCCATTGAGAGCGACGCCGTATTTTTGGCACGAATTGCGTTTGAAGACGCCTCGGCTCAAAGCCCTCGCCGTCCATTAAAAGGTTGTATTGTTACCAATACCTCTCCCCTTGCACGGCGTGCGGCCTCGGCCTTTGCCGAAACCTGGAAAGAACAAGGCGCGCAACTCGTCGACCAAATCGAGACGGATTCAAAACTTAGCGGCGAAATGCGCTCACTCGTGGGAGGCATCGATGCTGACGTGTACTTCGTCGCCAGTACACTAGAAACAGCACGAGCGGTGAAAAGTAGCCTGCCGAAAGACGCCTTGCTTTACGGTCCATCCATGCTTAGCACCGGTGTAACCGCCAGTAATCTGAATCAATCCGCACAAAACCGAACGCCGGAACTCGATGGCTACAAAGTCACCGACCTTCCCTGGCTGATTCAAACCGACCATCCCGCAGTCATGGGCTATCCTCGGCCAGCCTCCTTGAGTCATCAAGAGTTGCAGCGGCTGTATGCCTTGGGTATCGATGCCTTCCGAATTGCCAAAGAGCTAATCTCGGGTAGTAATAATTTTGACCTGGACGGCGTCACCGGCAGATTAAAATTTGATCGCACTCTCGATGCTCGCGTCCAGCGCTCTCCGGTTCTCGCGGAATACCGTGGCGGCCTGCTTGTTCCCTTGGAGCGGCGCTAGGCATGCGTTCAGCTCTTCAGCAACAAGGCGAGGCCGGCGAAAAGGTAGCGTTAGATTTTCTAATCCAAAAGGGGCTCAAGCCAATTGCTCAGAACGTCGCCAGCCCTCTAGGCGAAATCGATTTGTTGATGCAAGACGCCGACCAATGGGTATTTGTCGAAGTCCGTCAACGCAAAAACATGCGCTTTGGCGGTGCTGCAGCAAGTATTTCAAGCGCTAAGCAACTCAAGCTAAGGCGTCAAGCGCAAAAGATTTTGCAAGACCATTTCGGCAGGCGCGCATGGCCATCCGTTCGCTTTGATGTCATTGCAATTGAGGGAAGCGTAGAAGACGGTAAAATCAATTGGATACCCAGTGCTTTTTGAAGGAAGACCAGCATGCAACAGAATATCTCAATCAAAACTACAAGCTCAAGACTTCTACTTGCGTCGGCGTTATTGACCGCACTATCGTCGCTCAGCGCATGCTTTCCGCTCGTGGCGACCGGAGTCGCCGTTGGGGCATTTGCCACCGCGGACCGGCGCACTTACGGGGCACAAACAGACGACCAGGCCATCGAACTTAAAGGCTCCGGGCGCCTCAACGATTCTGACAAACGACTGGGCGGAGTCAGCATTACCAGCTATAACCGTAAAGTGCTTCTCACCGGCCAGGTTTTGAGCGAAGACGATAAAAAGCTCGCTGAACAGATCGTCGCCAGAGTGGACAACGTGCGCAGCTTACACAATGAACTCTCGGTTTCTGGCCGAACAGGACTTGGCGCAGCAGCGAGCGACACCACGATCACGGCCAAAGTTAAGACCGCGCTTTTTGACACCAAGGACGTGCATGCCAACACTGTAAAGGTTGTCACCGAAGGCAGCATTGTTTATTTGATGGGTATTCTCACTCAGAAAGAGGCTGCGAAAGCCTCGCAGGTAGCAGCGGGTGTTTCTGGGGTATCAAAGGTCGTCACGGTTATTGAAACGATTAGTGAATCAGACCTTGAGCGAATCCAATCTCGCCCAAAGGAAGAACAGAAGAAGTAGTAACCCTGGGTTTGGGGTTGGCCGACATGCGGCCCCACCTAAGCCGATAAACGTCCACCCGCCAGGAGCGATTTACGCTGACAATTTGGTTTTGAAAAATTGTTTCGCTTGGATGCTCCTGTTTTGATTTTTGACAAGTTACGTCTAGCCTGTGAAGAGGCTGCTCTAAGCCATGGCCTGAATGTGCCGATGATCAAAATCATTGATCGTCAAGACATACAAATCAGCTCGGATGGCGAGACCTTGTATTTGGCCTCTGAATTGGCGGAGATGCCAAGTGTGCCGATGCAGGCACTCATTAGTTTCGCGCTGTACTTTCACTCCCACATGGCTGCTCGCCAACCCTCGCAGTGCCAGGCACCGCGCAGCTTCGGACAGCGCCTCGCCGCACTGCTTGTCGGACTCCGTAGCGCGCCACGCAAACTCGAGCGCACACCCGGCCCGGTGGCGCGCGAAGCGGCCAGGGCGTCCTATCGAGGCAACCACGTCGCACTTCTACAAGCCTTGTTGATAAGTCGCACAGGTCTGCAAACCTGTGACCAGTCTTTTACTGGTGAATCTCTTTTCGAAGACACCGAACAAATCGCCGAATTCGCGCAGCATCTCGAAAGTTTGATTGAAAGCGATTACGCCGACAGCCAAGATATGCAACTGAAGCCACCGAATAAGCTTCTGACGCTCGCTCATAAAACCAGCAAATTACTCGACGCGGGTGATCGCAATGCCACCCACCAAGTGGCCAATTTAAATCGACTCTACCAGTCAATTGGTCCTGTGGGATCAGTCGCCCGGGTGATCAGTCGAATCTCGAGTACCGTCCTTAGCGATACCGAGAGAAACCAAGTCTTGGTGGAACTGCTGGCGAAGGTCCAACCCGTGCAAGCACGCTTACAGTTGGTTGACTTTGCAGCGAGCCAACTAATGTCACTTTCCGCCACTCAAAAACTGAGTGTCATGACCCAGCTTAGAGAGACTTTAAGCAGATTAACCAACCCGGATGGCAGCAGTGGCGCGGCGGGACCTTTACAAACTCCGGAGGCGGTCCAACATCCCCTAGCTCTCGGTGAGTCATCTATTTTGACTTGGACTTTATTAAGTGTTCTTCGCTCTAAGCTCAATCTAGTTGAGCTCGATACAACGAAACAAAAACCGCTTTCGGACAAAGAAAAACGGCGCTGCATTGGCGAATTATTCTTTATCGCTGCCGAGCTGGGCGGGGAAGAAAGCTCCATCTCAGCTCGCGCGCTTCGCAACCAAGTCGACGCGGTTTGTGAGTCTCTCGATATTGATCGACCAGTGAGTAGTCCAGACGAATTCCAAGCCGCCGCGTGGCTCGAAGCCTTAGACGATCTCACTAGATTCTCTCTACATGAAACACTTTCAATCCTCGACGCCCTGAGCCTCTGGGGTCAGGAAAACATTATTTATCAAGCTTGGTTCGACGCCATTTGCCAGCGCTTAAAGGTTCAACGCCATTTGGCTTCGGCTGCGAAACTCGGGCCTAGTGTGGCGTTCCACATTAGCCAGACGGATCAAACAAGCAAGTCGCAGGCGACCGGTCATCACGCGCTGGGTCAATAAGGCGCAGGCCAACCCAAGGCATTACACGCTGATAGGTAGCGCTCGCGCAAATCGTTCTCATCGAGACCATGCATGTTGAGCGTACCGAAACGATGACTACCCAACCACTTGAGTTCACGCTTCAGACCCGGCTTACTCTTCAAGAACGACATTAATATGGCCTGCGGTTCAGCCGTTTCAAGCCATGCTTTGCCGCTGGTTCTAGGCGGGGCGGGTACGCGTTCATCGAAGCAGCGGAATACAAAGCTTGCAGCGTTCCTACCTAGAGGCTCGGATCTTGGCACCTGATCGGGATCTTCCCCGAGGGCCAGCGCCAGGTTGATACCGTATACATCAACCCCATCCACCTTGCGATAGATATCGGCCAGTTGCGAGGCCAGGCGAGGATTGAATTCGATCACTTTCACCTCATCGCGCTTTTCGCAATAGAAAAACTCCATGTTGAACATGCCGCGCGTGAAACCAGCGGCGCCCAACACCTTCCTGGCAACTTCAAGCGCACGCTGCTGCACAGACACTGGTAACTGCGAGGGATAGGCAAAGCGCAGAAAGGCTTGAGTGCCCGGGTACATTATCTCGTCAACAACCCCGAGCAGACGTACCTCGCCATCTACCACATAGCCATCCAGGTTGAACTGCGGCGCGCGGTACACCTCCTCCGCCACCATGTTCCACGCCCCGACCTTGGACGGCAGGTAATCAAACGCGACATCATCGAAAGGTTTGATTAGGCGCCGAATAATGAGCTCCTCGAACCAACCAAAACTCAAATGCTTCTGAAGGGCAGGCAAATTAGCAACTTCGCGAGCGAGTACCGAGAAGGCCGCTTTAATGGGTTTAGTGAACAGCGGAAACTCCAACTCTGTTTCTGGCAATTTACTCTGCTGACTCGGCAACAAGACTTGCTTTAAATTCGCTTCCGGCGCGACCTGTTCGATGAGTTGCCGACAAAAGTACTTGTGCTGTAACTTGATGATGGCGCCTGGTGGCGTGCCCGGTAGCCCTAGGCTTTCAGCCAGTAGCGCTGCGGCCAGCGCGCCAAATTGCTCATTGTTCGAGACAACCCCGGCTAATCGACCCTCAGAAAACTCTCCGCTGTAGCGACTTTTCAGACTGGCAATGAAGTTACGGATTGAGAAATTTAGTAACCGGGCATTGTTCGGAAAGGAGAACAGGTCGAAGCCCAGAGATTCAAATTCAACGCGATCACTATGCGAGGAAAATCCGACCGAATCCCAGTCGTAGTCAAACAAGATCAATACTCTGGGTTTACTCATACACGCGGGAGGCCACAAAAAGTCATGCGAAGCGAATGGGGCGTTTAAGAAGTCTGACTTGAGACTATCAAAGACCGCCGAATTATAAGTGCCGTCACGCTAGCCTGATAGCATTCGCCTCATGCACCTCCCAGCTCCGCCCATCCTACCCGAGACTAGGCATTCAAGTTCTCGGCGCCATTTATTAGTGACAGGCCTTGCCTTTTCCTTCAGCGCTTGCACTAAAGACTCCCCCACCCAGAGCTCTGAGCGCAAAGCTTCGGCAATAGTCGTACCGACCGATCTTTACTTGCAGAATATTTTGGCCGGAGCGTTTACCTTGAAGCAGCTTGGCGGCAAAGCGGTACTGTTGGAGTTATGGGCCACCACATGCGCTATTTGCGTGGCCGAAATGCCAAT
Source organism: Betaproteobacteria bacterium (assembly GCA_031361565.1). Lineage (GTDB taxonomy): Bacteria > Pseudomonadota > Gammaproteobacteria > Burkholderiales > Burkholderiaceae_E > JAPOKJ01. The sequence continues at coordinate 12,885 of JANLRI010000650.1, forward strand.
GATTTCGGCTCTTAGCGAGCGTTATGAAGTCAGAGGTCTGCGCACCGTAGCCCTGGCGATGCCCTATGACCGACCAGACCACGTGCTGCACTATGCGCAGGCGCGGCGTCTTCCCTTTCCCATTGCCGTCGACCCGGCGGGTCATATGCTCAAAGCGATCACTCGCCAAGCCGCTCAATATGGTGAACCCAGCGTGGAAGGCACGCCGACACGCTTGCTGCTCAACCCCTTCGGACAACTCTTATATCAAGAGCAAGGGGCCTTAAATTTTGGTGGCAAAACGCTCGAGAGCCAATTGCTCAAGCTTCTTTAATCCTCTGCCATTCAACCAATGGCCTACCCCTATTCCGCCGCAGAAATTTGAGTTCCGGATTGGTTTTCAACCCATCTCACCAGCTCACTCACGCTAGCGTCCGGTCCGGCGGCCCGCGATGCGGCCGCCCAAAGCTGCTGTCCCAGGGCGGACATGGGTGTCGACAAACCTGCCTGCAAGCTCAACTCCATAGCGATACCAATATCTTTCAACATGAGCGCAAGTTTGAAGGGGTCATCAAAGCGACGACTGATCACTCTTTGTTTGATGTGGGTCTGACTAATCCAGGAGCCGCCCGTCGAGTCATTGAGAACATCGACCATGGCACTCGGATCAAGGCCATGCTGCTTGCCGATCACTAAGCCTTCGGCGGTCGCGCTCAAGGTCATTGAGGTGATGGTGTTGTTGATGCATTTCATCGTGTGGCCAGCACCCAGGCCGCCAAGGTGATGAATCTTGTGGCCCATCACTTCGAGCAGGGGGCGAACTCTTGCAAGATCGGCAGTCTCTGCACCCACCATGAAGACTAATTTGGCCTCTTGGGCACCCCACTGGGCTCCTGACACCGCCGCATCGATCATGGCAATGCCCTTGTCCGAGAGTGTTTGCGCGGTGGCCTTCGTGATCCAAGGCTCTGCCGAGGAGGTGTCTAGCAACAAAGTTCCGGGTTTCATACCATCAATCAGCCCATTCTCCCCCAATGCTACCTCCTGAACTACTTTTCCATTGGGGAGCATGGTAATCACGATCTCGCTACGCTCCGCGACTTCGTACGGGGTGCTCATCGCTTGGGCGGCGCCCGGCAATGCATCGGCATGTTTACGGGTCAGGCCCATGTCCAGATCATGCAAAAACAAGGTGTGACCCGCCTTGCTGAGATGGCCGGACATCGGCGAACCCATGACACCCAGGCCAATAAAACCGATATTCATTTTGAACGCCCTAATTGACTAGCCCGACCAGGCGAGCCGACTCTTGAAACTGGACCTCTTAGTGTAGCGGCCTACCTGCGGCCTGCGTTCCGCACATCTTGCGATTGGAACAAGGCTTCACTTGCGGCTTTGGTATGCTCAGGCCATGACTCTTACTAATCCCCCTCCCAAAGGTTTGCATACGGATACCCGCTTACTGCATGCCGATCGCCTCTCCCATCCCGAGCACGGTGCGGTGCATAAGCCGCTCCATACGTCGTCAACCTTCAACTACGAGCGTGCCGAAGATCTAGTCGCGGTATTCCAGGGCAGTAAGCCTGGCTATATTTATGCACGGCAGGGTAATCCTACAACGGCGGCCCTTGAGCAGCAGATAACTCTCTTGGAACAAGGCACGGCCAGCGCCAGTTTTGCCACAGGTATGGCGGCGATCACCGCGATTTTCATATCCTTGCTGAGGTCCGGCGATCATGTCGTGAGCAGTCAGTTCCTGTTCGGGAACACCAATAGTTTGTTCCAGACCATGGAAGCTTTCGGGGTGCAGTTTAGCTTTGTAGACGCGACCGACGCCTCTCAGGTTGCGGCGGCGATCAAACCGAACACACGTATGGTATTTGTTGA
>JANLRI010000723.1:0-11172 GCA_031361565.1 Betaproteobacteria bacterium
CCATAATCGCCAACGCGATCATCAATTCAATCAGAGAAAATCCCGATTGAACCTTTGTCTTTTGATATTCCACTTCAGCTCTTTTTGACTAACCATTTAATTGCGGCCTGGGCTGGTGGTGGGGTGCCCCAATTGGAACCCCATGAGACTGTTGTTCTTATATTTTGTTTATTAATTGTATAAGCGAAACCACTGACACCTTGACTAGCGATGCCGGTAGCCGTGATGACATAACTCTGGCCACCGGCACCGGGCGCACATGAGATCGCAAAGAATTCGGTATTTGGAAGAGCCACACCGCAACCGCCGGTACCACCGCCCGCATAGGTACGGTTGTCGGAATAAGCCTGCTCCATGCGTACGCGAGCGTCGCTAAGGGCGTTTGGAGCATCGGTCAGCTTGCCACGAAGGACATATTCGGTATAACTGGGAAGGGCAATGGAGCTCAAGATGCCAATGATCGCGATCACAACCAGTACCTCGATTAAGGTAAAACCCTTGATCGACTTAGACTGCTTGCGAACTGACTTTAGTTCATTGAATTGCATGTTGGCCTCATTTCCTTTTCACGGAGTTTGAGGCCGATGACGAACCATTCCAACGAGCTCCAGACGGAAGGGCTAGTGCGCGGATAGGCGGACGGGCAAGCCTAGTCGAACATGACCAACGGAGCAAAGCTTGCGATGAGCGGCCTAAAAAAGCCCAGGCGAAACACGGATTGAGCGTCGCGGCGTAGGCCAAGCCCAGAGTTCAAGCGCCCCCCTTAGCTTTGCGCTGGTGAGGATGCTTGCACCAGGCCTTTAGGCAGTGGGAAAGAAATATGTTCTTCAACGCCTGGCAAGGTAGATACGGTGCGCACACCCAGCTCTTTGAGCTTTACGATCAGCTCATTGACCAGCACTTCCGGTGCCGAGGCGCCTGCCGTCACCCCGATTTTTTTCTTTCCCTGTATCCAAGCAGGATTGAGCTCAGCCGCCGATCCGATCATATAGGCCTCACAGCCCATTTTCTCAGCAACTTCTCGCAGCCGGTTCGAGTTGGAGCTGGTCGGTGAGCCGATCACCAACACCAAATCGCATTTAGGCACCATAAACTTCACGGCATCCTGGCGATTTTGAGTAGCGTAACAAATGTCTTGCTTCTTAGGCTCCTGAATTTTTGGAAAACGAGCCCGCAGGGCGACGATGATGGCCGCGCAGTCATCCACCGAAAGCGTGGTTTGCGAAACATAGGCCAATTGCTCGGATTGAGGCAAGCTCAACTTGGCAACATCGGCAACCGACTCCACCAAATGGATACCGGCATCTGCCTGGCCCATCGTGCCCTCCACTTCGGGATGGCCAGCGTGGCCGATCATCACCACATCAAGGCCCTCACGGCGCATTTTGGACACTTCGACATGAACCTTGGTGACCAAGGGGCAAGTGGCATCGAAAATATGTAAGCCTCGCCCCTCGGCTTCCGATCGTACCGCGCGCGAAACACCGTGCGCGGAGAAAATCAGAGTGGCACCAGCGGGCACTTCATCGAGCTCCTCCACAAAGACCGCGCCTTTACTGCGCAAGTCATTGACGACATGTTCGTTATGAACAATCTCATGGCGCACATAGATAGGCGCGCCAAAGCGCTTTAGCGCCAGCTCAACAATCTCAATGGCACGATCCACGCCGGCGCAAAAGCCGCGCGGTTGGGCAAGTAGCACTTCCATTTACAACACTCCAAGCAGTTTGACCTCGAAGCGCAGGGCACGGCCGGCGAGAGGATGATTAAAATCGAACAAGGCGCCACGGGCGTCGATTTCCTTCAGGACACCGGCGAAGCGGCCACCGTCAGGCGAGGGAAAATCGACAAGATCGCCGGGCTCAAAATTCTTTTCATCGCTATTGGCGTTCAGCATTTCTCTGGAAACACGTTGAATCAGCTCAGGATTTCGCACCCCAAAGGCTTCTTCCGCGGCGAGCTCAAAAACCTCATGCACGCCTTCGGACAAACCGATCAGGCGCTTCTCCAAAAACTCGGCCAATTGGCCTATGCCTAATTGGAGTGTCGCAGGTCGCGCTTTAAAAGTATTCATGACATCCTCATCTCCATCGCCAAGCGACAAGCGGTAATGCAGGGTGAGGTGGGATTCAGGGCCAACAATGGCAGTCATATCAATACTCGAGGAGAGCGCACTGATGCGTTCAGGAAAAAGGTTCGGGGAGCCCTCTATTGTACGGAAGGCATTCTTTAAAGGGCAAACATGAGGATTACTGATTGGCCGACGGCCGAACGCCCGCGCGAGCGGCTCCTGGCTCAAGGGGCCAAGGCGCTGTCCGATGCCGAGTTATTAGCGATTTTTTTACGAACCGGCACCCGCGGACACAGCGCTCTGGATTTAGCCCGACAGCTTCTCACCGAGTTTGGCTCGCTAGGCGGTCTGATGAGTGCAAGTTTCGCAAAAACCGGAAAAGTGGCTGGCTTAGGCCTCGCCAAATGGGCGGGCTTACAAGCGGCCCTTGAGTTAGCCGCTCGTGCGGGTTTGGAGCCGCTAAAAAATACTCCGCTCATGAACCGACCTGAGGTAGCCGAGACCTATTTGCGCCAATGGCTACGCTTTTACCCCTTTGAAGTGTTTGTAGCAATCTTTATGGACGCTAGCCACCGCTTAATTGTTTGCGAAGAGCTTTTTCGGGGAACCGTGAACCAGACAGCCGTGTACCCCCGTGAAGTTTTGCGTCGCTGCCTCGATTTAAATGCCAGTGCGGTAATATTCGCGCATAATCACCCCTCTGGTGCGGCCGAGCCCAGTCGGGCCGATGAGCTGCTCACCGAAAATCTACGAAAATCCCTCGCAAGCATCGGCGTCGAGGTTCTGGATCACCTGATCGTTGCAGGCCCGGTGTGCACTTCGCTTGCTCGAAGAGGTTGTTTTGCTATATAATTCAAGGCTTTGCTGAAATCTTCAGCGACGATTCATCACTAGCACATTAATTTTGGCCTGTTTTATGTACTCAGACGAACTCCTTAGGACTCTCTCTGAGTCATCAGGCAAGCCAATTTCCAGAATTTACTAAGTAGCAGAATAGGATTCAACATGGCACGCGTATGTCAAGTCACCGGTAAGGCCCCGATGGTCGGGAATAATGTTTCCCACGCCAACAACAGGACCAAGCGTCGTTTCATGCCTAATTTGCAGTATCGCAAATTTTGGGTCGAAACAGAGAACCGTTGGGTTCGTCTTCGCTTGACCAATGCGGGTTTACGTCTCATCGACAAGAATGGCATTGATGCTGTCTTGGTCGATGTCCGTGCGCGCGGTTTGTCGGTCTAAGCTCGCGGCATCTATATCGCGGCATCTAAATCTGCCCCTTTTCTCGCCTTGGGCTAGGCTTTTAGCCGCAAGCTGAGCGATCTAATCTTTTAGGAATTCATCATGCGTGACAAAATCAAGCTTGAGTCCAGTGCCGGCACCGGCCACTTTTATACCACCACTAAAAACAAGCGTACCAAGCCAGAAAAGCTTGAGATCAAAAAGTTTGATCCGGTTGTTCGTAAGCATGTGATTTACAAAGAAACTAAGATCAAGTAATGGCAGTCTTAGTCAGGAGGCTAGTCTTTTAAAGCGCTTCCTGCCCACAAAAAAGCGACCCGAAGGTCGCTTTTTTTATGGCTGGCGGTGAGTCCAGAATGACGAGTCCGGAATCACGAGCCTCAACTAGGCCGGTGCATAGCGACGCATTCTGAGCGCCATCTCTTCTAAAGCACGAATGCCGCTGGCCTCAGCCTTGTGACACCATTGCTGGAGATGTTCAAGCAATTGCTCTTTGTTCAAGCTTGAGCGCTCCCAAACATCACTCAACTCCTTACGCATTTCAACCACTCGGCGCAAGGTATCGCTGGCCGCTAGGGCTTCGATGAAGGTCGCCTTTTCTTGAGGTCTCAGCGCTTCATGATCCAGGTGCAGCCAGGCCTTGGCGGCCTTGACGGCTGCAAACTCCGGACGCTTCATGCTCTTCAGGCGGTTGGCCTCATCGGTGCAGGTTTTACGCAATGAGCTAGCGTAAGCAGCCATGAGGTCGTAGCGATGCTGTATCACGGCTTGCAGGGTTTCCGCATCCACGCGCGGTTTGGCAACAACAAACTTAGGTACCGGGGCCAAGCGACGGACCGTTGCCAGTTTGAAAAATGACAAGATGCGGATGTACATCCAACCGGCATCAAATTCATACCACTTCACCGAAAACTTGGCCGAGGTCGCGTAGGAATGATGATTGTTATGGAGCTCTTCGCCTCCCACCAACCAGCCCCAGGGCAGGAGGTTCCTGCTTGCGTCCGGACTCTCAAAATTGCGATAGCCCATGGCATGACCAAGACCGTTAATAACACCAGCGGCAAAAATGGGAATCCACAACATTTGAATGGCGAACACAGTCAGGCCAATAACGCCAAACATCAATACGCAAGCCGCCAAAGTGACATACACACCGACGTAAGAATACGGAGTGTAGAGCTTGCGTTCGATCCAATCGTTAGGCGCGCCGGTTCCGTACTTTAGTTTTGTTTCCTCGTTCTTGGCCTCTTCGCGGTACATTTCAGAGCCTTCCAACAAGACCTTTTTCAGGCCCCGGGTCACCGGGCTATGAGGATCTTCCGCAGTCTCGCATTTGGCATGATGCTTACGATGAATACTCATCCAGTCCCGGGTAATCATGCCCGTGCTCAGCCACAACCACATGCGAAAAACATGGGAAACGACAGGATGAAAATCCACCGCTCGGTGCGCCATACTGCGATGCAGATACAGGGTGACACCGGCAATAGTCAAGTGCGTTGCCGCCAGCGTGTACAAAGTGATTTGCCACCAGGAGGCGTTCAAAAGACCTTTATCTAGGAAGTTCAGGGCAAGATTCGCAAAGTCAGAAGTAAACAAGTAAATGTTCTCCGCAAAAACAAAAATGCAAAACAAAATTGGGTAATCGCGCCTTTTCGGCACAAGCATTCCAGCGCAACCATTCGCGTACAAGCGAAGGATCGTTAGCCGTCCTGTAGATCGGGCAGTCAGAACTTTCGCAGCACGGACTCTACTCTGTCGCTTCGTGGCCCGCAATGAGTAATGTCAACATTCCGAGGCTAGGATAGAACGATTTATGCTTTAGCCCGAACCCATTTCGCGCCGAAAAACCCGTCGCTTCCATGTATATGGGGCCATAGTCGCAAAAAATCACCCTCACAAAACTGACTTGGGATCGATTCAGAGGCTGGAGAGCGAACAAAACCGGGGTTCAAGCTCTCAAAACGTTCGGCGATAGCGATATTTTCGTCGTTCAGCAGGCTGCAAGTCGCATATACCAACGATCCACCGGGCTTCACCAATTGACTGGCCGCTTGCAAAATCTTGCCCTGCAGCGTTTGAAGTCGCGCTAAAGCTTCGTTGGATCCACGCCACTTTAGGTCTGGATTGCGACGTAAAGTGCCCGTGCCAGAACAGGGCGCATCGACCAAGACCAGATCCGCCTTGCCATGCATGCGTTTAAGTTTCGGGTCAGTTTCGCTATCGATGGCAAAACTTTGAACATTACTCACCCCCGACCGTGCCAGGCGAGGCTTGAGGCGAGCAAGCCGAATTTTGGACGTGTCGCAAGCGTAGACCTGCCCGGTGCTGCGCATTTGATCAGCCATCGCCAAAGTTTTTCCCCCCGCGCCCGCACAAAAATCGACCACCGTCTGGCCCCTCTTTGGTGAGCACAATTGGGTCAATAATTGCGAGCCACGATCTTGCACTTCAAACTGGCCAAGCCGGAAAGCTTCACTGCGCTCCAGCGAGGGGTGGCCTTCAATTTCCAGCGCAGTTTCAATATCCGCCACTTCCGAGGTCTGAATACCCTGTAGGGCTAAAGTGGAAATGAGCGCTTGGCGATCAGTCTTCGAGGTGTTGACGCGGATATCAAAGGATGCAGGCTTCAATAAAGCCGCCAGCAAGGCAGGTAAATCGAAGGATGCCAGCTTTTCTGACTGGGCCACAAGACGTCCAAAGATCCAGTCCGGTTGGCTTGCCTGCACCTGCAGTGGCAATTCAGTAACATCAGAACTTGCGACACGCTCTAGCCAACGGGTTTCGACTTCACTTAAGCGCGGCAGCCAATCGGTGACGCGCAAACCCAGTATGGCCATGCGGCGCAGCTCTCCGCCGGGTTCCAGGGTGGTCGCCCATTGCCTGTACAGCGAGAGGTTACGCAAAACGTCAAAGGTAGCATCCGCCAAGGTACCTCTTTCGCGCGGCCCCCAGCCAGAGTTGGTCTTGAAATAAACGCTCAAACTACGGTCCGCCGCTTGCTCGAAACGCAGGATCTCGGATAACAAATCGACTAAGGATTTCTCCAAACGACTGGCACCGGTGACTTGCGGTGTTCGCGGCGTATCGGAATTCCATCGTGGCGCACGGGGCAAGGGATTTCCCGATATCGAAGGATCCCTAGGGCGCGCGATCTGGGCGGAAGAAGGAGCAGGGGAATATTGCTGAGACGCAAGACCGCCGTCAGCGCTAGCCTTGCCTTTTTTCGCAGATTTGGCGGCGATGCGCTTCGTTTGTGCGGCCGGGCGCGGTGTCGCTGGGCGATCAAAAGCACGTCGCAAAGGCGACCGGGCCGCAACGCTTACCGGACCTGATTTTTGAGGGGGCTTATCGTCAAGCTTACTCACGGAGCGCTCCTGTTCGGCGATGAATGCGCGCAATCCAACTTAACGTCGCCGCCAATCAACATGCGAAGAGCTTTCGGATAGAGCTCGTGCTCCAATTTCAGAACACGAGCGGCCAAACCGGCCTCGCTGTCTTCGGGCATAACCTCGAGTTCGGATTGAGCAATGATCGGCCCAGCATCAAGCTCAGGGATCACAAAATGCACCGTGGCGCCGTGGCGTGCGACTTTGGCCTCCAGGGCACGTCGATGGGTATGCAGACCGGGAAAGGCAGGCAACAAAGAAGGATGAATATTGATAATTTTTCCTGAAAATCGAGCAACAAACTCGGCGCTTAAAATTCGCATAAAGCCTGCCAGGATCAGCCAATCGGGCTGTTGGGCGTCGACAAGATCCCCGAGCCTCTGGTCGTAAGCCTCACGTGGCTCAGCTTGATGGGGCGACAGCACAAAGGTGGCTAAATCAAGAGCCCGTGCCTTGGGCAGGCCACCCGCGTCCGGGCGGTTGGACACGACAGCGACTATTTTTGCAGGCCAGGCTTCTTTCTGGCAGGCCTGTGCCAAGGCGAGCATATTGCTGCCTCCACCGGAAATCAAAACGACCAAACGTTGCATAGGCCCGAAGTTTACAGCACCCTTCCCTCTATAATGATGGGCTTTCCAGAGTTGAGCCTCTATTTACGCTTCAGCTCCTTCCATTCCACCACTAGAAGACTGTTCCTTCAGCGAAAGCATACGATCCAAGATGGAGGTTTTTCGGCGAATTCCGCCCCAAGAGTCGCGTCGTAGCTGTGCACTGAGCATTGGCAATTTCGACGGGGTCCATCTGGGTCATCAAGCCATGCTCAAAAGGCTCAAGGTTGGCGCTGAAGCGCGCGGTCTGCCTTGCTGCGTGCTGACCTTCGAACCCCATCCCCGAGAGTTTTTTGCAATGCTAAGACCGGAAATGCAAGCCCCGGCCCGTATCTACGGCGAGCGCGACAAAATTGATGCCATGGCCGCTTATGGCGTCGACCGGGTTTGTATAGCACACTTCAACGAATCTATGGCCGCTCAAGCACCTGAGCACTTTATCGAAGAGGTGTTGATCGAGGGCCTGCAAACCCGCCATTTGTTGATCGGCGATGATTTTCGCTTTGGCGCCAAGCGCGTCGGTGACTTCTCAATGTTGCAACGCTACGCGGACCAAGGCGCCTTTAGCCTCGAACGAATGGATAGCGTCCTATTTCAACCCTCGTCTCAGCGGGTCTCTAGCTCTCTGGTACGGCAGGCATTGAACGAGGCCAATTTTGATCTCGCTGAGCATCTGCTTGGACGAAAGTACTGCATTACCGGCCATGTGATTCATGGCAAAAAGCTCGGTCGCACCTTAGGCTTTCCTACGCTTAATTTAAAAGTCCCGAGCCTGCGACCAGCGCTCAGGGGAATTTTCGTCGTGAAGGTGTTCGGACTCAATGAGTCAGGAACTGAAGACCATGCGCTTCAAGCTGTGGCCAGCCTTGGCACTCGTCCCGCCATCGAGAACGAGGGCAAACCGCTCCTCGAAGTTCATGTTTTGGACTATCGGGGTGACGCCTATGGCAAACTGGTCCGGGTAGAATTTCTTCATAAGCTTCGTGACGAGGGAAACTACACCAGCCTTGAGCTCTTAACCGCACAAATTCAAAAAGATGCTGAGGCCGCGCGCGCCTACTTCAATCCGTAAAAATTTAACTCTCAACCAGCCACTAGTGTTTCAAAGTAATGACTGAATCTGCTTATCGTTCAACACTCAATCTGCCCGATACCGCATTTCCGATGCGCGGCGATCTCCCTAAGCGTGAACCCAAATGGGTAAAGGCTTGGCAAGATAAAGGTGTGTACAAACGAATTCGCAGTGCCGCTGCGGGCCGCCCCTTGTGGCAATTGCACGATGGACCACCTTTTGCCAATGGCGACCTTCATAACGGCCATGCAGTGAATAAAATCCTCAAGGACTTAGTGGTCAAAACCAGGCTAATGGCAGGCTTTGATGCGCGCTACATTCCGGGCTGGGATTGTCACGGCATGCCCATCGAAATTCATATTGAAAAAGAATTTGGCCGTGGCTTGCCTGCTGCCGAAGTACAGTCCAAATCGCGCGCCTATGCCACCGCACAAATTGCTCGCCAAAAAGAGCAATTCATCCGCATGGGGGTGCTCGGCCAATGGGACAACCCCTATCTCACCATGGCACCGCGTAACGAGGCCGATGAATTACGAGCTCTCGGCAAGATTCTAGAAAAAGGCTATGTCTATCGCGGACTCAAGCCGGTCAATTGGTGCTTCGATTGTGGTTCGGCTCTGGCCGAAGCCGAGGTGGAGTATGCCGACAAAACCGATCCTTCGGTGGACGTAGGCTTTCCCTTCGCTCCCAGTGAAATGCCCAAGCTGGCCAAAGCTTTCGGCTTAGACAAGCTTCCCTTGGATCGCGGCTATTGCGTGATCTGGACCACCACACCGTGGACTCTTCCCGCCAATCAGGCCCTTAACTTACACCCGGAATTTGACTACGCGCTTGTGCAAAGCCACTGGCAAGGTTCCGACTGCTTGTTTATTTTTGCCAAGGAAAGAGTTGAAGCCTGCCTGAAGGACTACGGCCTTGAAGGCAAGATCATCGCCGAATGCAAAGGCCAGGCGCTGGAGCTGATTGCCTTTCAACATCCTTTCTATGATCGTTTGTCACCGGTGTACTTAGGTGATTACGTCACGCTCGATACCGGTACGGGTATTGTCCATTCCTCTCCCGCCTACGGTATTGAAGACTTTTTATCCTGCAAACACTATGGGTTGCAAGACGATCAAGTCTTGCAACCGGTGCTGGGTAATGGTGTGTATGTGAAGGAATTGCCCGAGTTTGGCGGAGAATTTATTTGGAAATCCAACCCTAAAATTGTTGAGCACATTCGCAGCAAGGGCAACTTGCTACGAACACAAAATTTCGAGCATAGTTATATGCATTGCTGGCGTCATAAAACGCCGATCATCTATCGCGCCTCCTCACAATGGTTTGCGAGTCTGGACAACACCCCGAAAGATGGTGGCAAGTCCTTGCGTCAAACGGCGCTAGAAGGCGTTGAGGCCACCACCTTCTATCCGGCCTGGGGAAAGGCCAGACTGTACGGAATGATTGCCAATCGACCCGATTGGACTTTATCCCGGCAAAGGCAATGGGGCGTGCCGATGGCCTTCCTCTTGAGTGCAGATAAAGCGGAGCTGCACCCGCGTACTTCCGACCTGATCGAAGTGGTTGCACAGCATATTGAGAAAGGCGGTATCGAGGCTTGGCAAACCTTAAGCATTGCCCAGCTCTTGCAGGCGATTGGCGAGCCAAGCGACGAGGCCTCATGTGCCCAATGGGTCAAGAACAAAGACACTCTCGACGTCTGGTTCGACTCCGGCACAACTCATCAAACCGTATTGCGCGGCTCGCATGCCGAGAACTCGGCGTTTCCAGCCGATATGTACTTGGAAGGCAGCGATCAACATCGCGGCTGGTTCCACTCATCCCTACTCACCTCTTCGATGCTCAACGGCGTGCCACCGTACAAGGCCCTGCTCACCCATGGTTGGGTGGTCGATGGACAGGGTCGCAAGATGTCTAAATCCTTGCGCAATGGCACCGCACCCGATGTGATTTCCAATCAGCTCGGCGCGGAAATTTTGCGCCTCTGGGTCGCCAGTACAGACTACTCGGGCGACCTCAGTTTGTCCGACGAAATATTGAAGCGTGTGGTGGACGTGTATCGTCGTATTCGCAATACCTTGCGCTTCTTGCTTGCCAATGTCTCAGACTTTGATCCCGACAAAGACGCCGTGTCCGTCGCAGAAATGTTCGAGATTGATCGATATGCCTTGGCGCACACCGCGCAATGGTCCAAAGACTGCCTGGCGAGCTATGCAAAGTTTGAGTTTCATCCCGTGGTGGCGAGCTTACAAACGTTTTGCTCCGAGGACTTAGGAGCTTTTTACCTCGACATTCTCAAAGATCGCTTGTATACCACGGCCGAGAAATCTCTGGCCCGGCGAAGCGCTCAGACCGCCATCTACCATATTACGCGCAGCTTACTCACCGTGATGGCGCCCGTGCTCTCCTTCACCGCGGAAGAAGCCTGGGAGTTGTTCTCACCCAGCCTTTACAAGCGCAGTCAAGAGACCATCTTTAGCCAAACCTATTATGTTCTGCCTGAAGTCGCAGATGGCGATGCGCTTATCGCCAAATGGCGCGCCCTTCGGGATTGGCGTGCCGAGGCGCTCAAAAAGATTGAGGAGCAACGCGCGGCCGGGGTTGTCGGCTCGTCCTTGCAAGCCGAGCTCGACGTCACGGCGACGGGCGATCTGTACACACTTCTCGCCAGCCTAGACAATGACCTTCGCTTTGTGTCCATCACCTCACAAGCCCGCTTAACCCAAGCGAGCGCCTCAGAATCGGGCGCGACAGGATTTAAGGTGAGTGCCAGCGCCCATAAAAAGTGTG